>DAHVRS010000328.1 GCA_027322375.1 Brachybacterium sp.
GTGACGAAGCCGGTCTCGATGACGCCGATCGCGCCGTCGGTGGTGGTGATCGTGACGACCGCGTTGTCCTCGACGCCGCGGCCGGTCATGTCGGTGTAGCTGGCCGTGACGGTCGAGGCCTCGGTGCCCAGGATCAGCTGGGTGAGGTAGACGGGGTGCGCGGCGAGGTCGGAGAAGGCGCCGCCGATCGCCTCGGCCGGGTCGTAGAAGCGGTCCGGCAGCCAGTTCGCGGTGGAGCCGTTGTGGGCCAGGCGCACGCGCGAGTAGGTGAGGCGGCCCAGTGCGCCGCGCTCGAGGATCTCCCGCAGCGCGAGGGTGTAGCCGTGGGAGAGGCGGGGCAGGGAGACGGTGATGACGACGCCGGCCTCGTCGGCCGCGGCGAGGAGCTCCTCGCACTCGGCGACGGTGGGGGAGAGCAGCTTCTCGGTGAAGATGTGCTTGCCGGCGGCGATGACCTTGCCGAGCACCTCGCGGTGCACGGTGGTGGCGGTGGTGACGGTGACGCCGTCGATGTCCTCGCGCGCGAGCAGCGCGTCGAGGTCTGCGACGAACTCGGTGCCGAGCGTCTCGGCGAGCGCGGCGCCGCGCTCCGCGTCATCGTCCCAGACGCCGACGAGCTCGGTGTCGGGATGGTCGAGCACGGCGCGGCCGTACTCCTCGGCGTGGACGTGCCAGGCGCTGAGCACAGCGATCCGCAGCGGGGCCTGAGGCATGGGGCGTGGTCTCCTTGGCGGGACGAGGTCGACACTGACGGTGTCGGCGCTGACGGGAGGTGTCGGCACCGGTGGTATGCGGTGGCGGCAGGTCCCTGCCGCTCGCCATCGGGGGTGTTCGCGCCCCGGATGACGTCCGGTGACGTACATTACTCACACCGATGGACTAACCGCAATGCCTCCCGCCACGGGTGCGGCACAGGCGAGGGAGGACACGATGCGCGGGAAGACGATGCTCGACCTCGGAGCGCGCAACGAGCTGATCGTGCTCGCCGCGATCCGCCACGCGCCCGAGGGCACCTCCCAGTCAGAGGTGGTGGACCGCAGCGGCCTCTCCCGCCAGGCGGTCTCCCTCATCACCCGGCGCCTGCGCGAGCGCGGCATGATCACCACCGACGGCACGCTCGCGGGCTCCCGGGGCAAGCCCCGCACGGTGCTGCGCCTGGTGCCCACCTCGCTGCTCGCCGCTGGCGTGCACCTGGACCCGGCCGGGATCACGCTAGTGCTCGCGGACCTGCTTGCCGAGGTGATCGCGGAGCGCCGGCTCGAGGCGCCGACGGACGACCCCGCGGGCGACATCACCCGCATCGCCGAGGCGCTGGCCAGCATCGTGGAGGAACTGGCGGACGCGGGCTGGCGCACGCCCGACGGCCGCGGCCCGGAGGAGGCGCTGCTGGGGATCGGGGTGGCGAGCCCGGGCGGGATCGATGTGCGCCGCGGCGTGGTCGTGAATCCGCCCTGGCTGCCTGGCTGGCGCGGGGTGGAGCTCGTCGAGCAGCTCGCCGAGGCGTCCGGGCTGCCGGTGGTGCTGGACAAGGACACCAACGCGGCGCTCACCGCGCACACCTGGTCCGCGGCGCAGTCCAGCGAGGAGACGGTGCTGTACATCTACGTGGGCGCGGGCGTCGGCTCCGCGGTGAGCTCCGGGCACCGTGTGCAGCACGGCTCGGGCGCGCTCGCGGGCGAGATCGGGCACCTGCCGACGGGCCTGGACGGGGAGGTGTGCGGCTGCGGCCGGCGCGCCTGCCTCAGCCAGTTCACCGACGTCTCGATCCTGCTCACCGGGGGCCGGCGCGCGGGCATCCTCCCGGCCGACGGGGAAGCCGGTGGGAAGGATGGCGGGGGCGCCGACGGGACGGCTGATGCGGATCCTGGCGGGAAGGCTGGCCGTGATGCGGGCCGGGAGCAGGACACTCGCTCCCAGCTCCAGGATCTGGTCGCCGCGGCCGACGGCGGCTCCGAGCCAGCCCGGGCGCTGACCCTCGCCTACGGGGCCGCGCTCGGCGAGGCGCTGCGCACGCTGATCGGTGTGCACGATCCCCACCGCGTGGTGCTCGGCGGCCCCTACTGGACGGCGCTCGCCCCACAGGTCATGCCCGTGATCGAGGCACGCGTGCGGCGCGATGCCCCGCCCGAGCGGGTGCAGCTGATGAGCTCGACGCTCGGCGACGAGGTCGCCGCGCTCGGCGCCGCGACCCTCTTCCTGCAGCGCGAGCTCTCCCCCGCCGCCCGCTGACGCCGTTCGACCTCCCGCCCTGAGCTGCCCTGCCGCGCCCCGTCTCTCCTCCGAAAGTTCACGCTCTCTGCCAGACATCAGGCACTATAGGCCGTTGATGTCTGGCAGAGAGCGTGAAAGTTCGTGCGCGGGACGTGGGGTGCGGCGCGGGGTGGGCCGGGAGGCGGTGCGGAGCGGACCGGGCGGCGTCGCGATGCTGGTCAGGCGGTGGTGGCCGTGCGGCTGTCGCGATCGATGGCGGCGCTGGTCGCGGCGGTGCGCTCGGCGATACCGGCGCGCAGGGCGACGAACAGGGCGATCAGGCCCGCGGTGAGGATGATGTGGCCGAGACCCGCGATGCCCGGGATCGCGGCGGTCGTGGTCGCCGGGTCCTGGCCGTCGAGGGTGAGGAACCCGCGCACGGCCTGCATCACGACGGTGAGCAGCAGGCCGATGTTGTACAGCCAGTAGAAGATCGTGAACGAGCGGCGGCCCGAGAGGTGGAACAGCGCATCGAGCGCGAGGACCACGAGGAAGACGATCATCCCGAGCGCCAGGAAGTGGGTGTGCAGGGTGCTGAGCTGGGTGTCTGCGCCGATCATGTCCATGGCCTTGGTGTACTCGCGGTAGAAGAGGCCGGAGCAGACTCCGAGGATCATGTAGACGAGGGCGGTGTTCATCAGGCGTGTCATGCTTCGAGCCTAGGAACGGGCCTGGCGCGCCGTATCCACCGAAGGATGGATCCTGGCCTCGTCCTCCCCGGCCCTGCCACTCTGCGCCTGTGCTGCTCGTCGGGGGTCGGCCGGGCTGGAAGTCGGTCGTCGGCCGCGGAGGTCGCGGTCTAGGCTTCTGCACGGCGGTGCCGCTCCGGCGCCGACGCGCCACCCCGGCGCCCCTCCCCCGATGCCCGAGGTCATGCCATGAAGCAGTTCGTCCTGCCGCACACCGAGATCACCGCCCCGAACGTCGTCCTCGGTCTGATGCGGATCGCGGACAAGTCCGATGACGAGATCCGCACGCTCGTGCGCACCGCGCGCGATGCCGGCATCGATTTCTTCGACCACGCCGACATCTACGGCGGCCAGAAGCACCGCTGCGAGGAGCGCTTCGCGGAGGCGCTGCAGCTCACCTCCTCCCAGCGCGAGGAGGTGACGATCCAGTCCAAGGCCGGGATCGTGCCGGACGGCCCGTACTTCGACTACTCCTACGAGCACCTGATCGCCTCGGTCGAGGGCTCGCTGAGGGCGCTGAAGACCGACTACCGCGACATCGTGCTGCTGCACCGCCCCGATGCGCTCGTGGAGCCGGAGGAGGTCGCACGCGCCTTCGATGAGCTGCACGCAGCCGGCAAGGTGAAGCACTTCGGCGTCTCGAACCACACGCCGCGCCAGATCGAGCTGCTGCAGAAGCACCTGAACCAGCCGATCGTCGCGAACCAGCTGCAGCTGTCGATCACGCACTCGACGATCATCGCGCAGGGGGTCGCCTCGAACATGCAGACCACCGAGCAGTCGCTGGTGCGCGACGGCGGCGGCATCCTCGACTTCTGCCGCCTGCACGACATCACGATCCAGGCCTGGTCCCCGTTCCAGGCGCGATTCTTCGACGGCGTCTTCCTGGGCCACCCCGAGTACGCGGAGCTGAACGCCGTCATCGACCGTCTCGCCGCGCAGTACGAGGTCGCGCCCGAGGCGGTCGCGACCGCGTGGATCACCCGCCACCCGGCGCAGATGCAGGTGGTCCTCGGCACCACCACGCCGCAGCGCGTGGCGGACTCCGCCGCGGGCTCCGACGTGCCGCTGACCCGCGCCGAGTGGTACGAGCTGTTCCGCGCCGCCGGCTGGATCGTGCCCTGAGCCGCTGACCACCGCAGGCGTGATAAAGCCGTGACCGCTGCGCGTCCGCACCGGTCACGGCCCTGATCTGGAGCACTGCGTCAGCAGGCGCTGGCGACGATGCCGAGGCCGCGCAGCAGGTGGATCACCGAGAGCACGAGCAGCAGCGCGGAGACGCCGTGCACGACGGCGGGGTTCATCCGCACGCGGTCCACCCCGCGCACAGTGCGGACGATCGCGGAGACGCCGCAGAGCAGGCAGATCGCGGCAGCGACCAGCGCGCCGTAGTCGGTGAAGGAGCACTCGGAGACGCCCGGTGCGGTGTACATCGTCTGCGAGGTGATGCGCACGACGAAGGCGAGCAGCCCGACGACGAGCCCGACCCACAGCGACTTCGGCGCGTCGGCCGGGTGCATCGTGACGCGGAACTGGCCGCGCGCGTCGGTGCGGATGTCGTGGCGGCTCCGGGTGCTGCTCATGGCTCCCCCTTCGGAGGTGGCGCACTGTGGACAGTGACGCCCGTCGGGGCCCGCCGGGTGCGGACCATCCCTGCCACTATGCACCCCTGCCGCCACACCGTCGATGGGGACACATCCCCAGGACCCGACCTCCGCGTTCACCGCTTCCGCGAGGGCATCGCGCGGCAACCCTTTCCGTGCGACGCCCGTCACGGACCAGAATGGGAGCATCCATCGACATACTCAGGCGCCGCAGCGGAGCGGCGAGGAGGCTCATCGCATGACTCAGCGGCGCATCGGTCTGATCGGCTACGGGGACGTGTCCGTCGTCCACGTCGAAGCGATCCAGGCGATCGACGGGCTCGAGCTTGTGGGCATCGCGGACACCGATCCCGCCGCACGTCGGCGCGCCGCAGCAGAGACCGGCGCGCCCGTGTTCGGCAGCGTCGAGGAGCTGCTGGACGGCGTCTCACCGGACGCGGTCCATGTGACCACCCCGCATGATCAGCACGTCGGCCCCTCCCTCGCAGCGCTCGAGCGCGGCGTGCATGTGCTGCAGGAGAAGCCGCTCGCGCACACCCTCGAGGAGGCGAGCCGCCTCGTCGCCGCGCTCGAGGGCCCGACCGCACCACGGGCCGACGGCGGCGCGGGTGCGCCGAAGGTCGCGATCTGCTTCCAGAACCGCTACAACCGCGCGAGCCAGGAGCTGCACCGCCTGCTCGACTCCGGGGAGCTCGGCACGGTGCGCGGGGCGTACGCGTCAGTGGTGTGGTCGCGCACCGTGGAGTACTACGCGAACAAGCCCTGGCGGGGACGCTGGGAGACCGCAGGCGGCGGCCTGCTCATCAACCAGGCGATCCACACCCTGGATCTCGTGCAGTGGCTGCTGGGCCCGGTGGAGCGGACCGAGGGCACCGTCTCGCAGAAGAAGTTCGCGGGCGTCGTCGAGGTCGAGGACACTGCTGACCTGGTGCTGCACCACGCCTCCGGTGTCACCACCACCTTCTTCGCGACGCTCACCGCGCCGGTCGCGCGCCCGGTCGAGCTCGAGGTGGAGACGGACAACGCCTCGCTCGAGGTGCGCTCGGGCCGCGGCGGCGGGCTCACCGTGCGCTGGAAGGACGGGCGCGTGGACACCTTCTCGGACCGGGTCGCGACCGCGGGTGGGCGCTCCTACTGGGGCGTCTCCCATGAGGAGCTGATCCGCGACTTCCACGCCTCGCTCGATGCGGAGGAGCCGTTCTGGATCGGGCCCGCCGAGGCGATGGCCTCGCTCACGATCCTCAAGGAGGCCTACCGCAACAGCGGCGTCGGCAACTGAGAACCCGTCGGCCGCAGAAGACCCGTCGGCCGACGAAAGCACTGATGCCCGCCCTCCCCTGTCCGGGGCGGGCGGGCATCGTGCTGCGGGGACGCGTCAGACCAGCGGGCGACCCTCGCGCCGGGCCTCGCGGGCCTCGGCGATGAAGCTGCGGACGATCGTGAACAGCACGCCGGCCACGATCACGGGCCACATGAGCACGTAGGCGGTGAGCAGAGCAGTCATGGTCACTCCTTCCAGAGCGGGGAGGGCGGGGCCGCGCAGGCCCCGCCGCGGATCAGTCAGCGGGAGCTGCGAGCGGCGGAGTCCTCGGCCGCGAGGGCCTCGTCGGACGCCGGGTTCTCCTCGTCGAAGTCGCCGGTGATCTTGCGGATCACGGAGAAGTCGAAGTTCTGCGAGGAGCGGACGCTCAGCAGGTAGCAGACCAGGAATGAGACCGAGTAGGCGACCAGCGAGCCGGTCAGCGTCTCGAAGTCACGCAGGTAGCCGAAGCCGAAGGGCAGCATCGCGAGCGTCGTGATGGTCCCGACGATCACGGCCGGGCGCAGGCCGAAGAAGCCGAACGCCATGATCCCCAGCACCACGCCGACACCCACGATCGCGAGCAGCTCGACGAACAGCCCCCACGCACCCGTGAGCGGGATGAGCGTGAAGCGGACCGGCAGGAAAACGGCCAGCGCCGCGAGCACCGAGATCGTGAACGCCTTGTTGGTGACCTTCTTCCAGTAGAAGGAGGCGATCACCGGGAACACCAGGCAGCCCCACATGGCACCGACGAACACCAGCAGATCCAGGATGTTGAACCGGGCGGTGGCGAAGTACAGCGCGAGCCCGGTGGCCACGATCATGGTGACGCGGCCGATCAGCAGCATCGTCTTGGGGTTGGCGTTGCCGCGCCCCTTGGACTGGCCGTAGATGTCGGCCATCACGATGGAGCTCAGCGCTGACAGGTCGGAGTCGGCGGTCGAGGACAGCGAGCCGATGATCATCAGGAACGCCAGCGCCACCAGGATCACCGGCAGGTAGGAGCCGACCATCTGCGGCAGCAGGTTGTTGACGTCGCCGCCCATGGGCTCGACGCCCAGGTACAGGGCCATCACCCCGATCATGCCGATGCCGATCACCGTGCCGCCGTAGCCGACCGTGGCGGTGATGAAGGTGGGCTTGATCAGGTCCTGGCGTACCGCGAACAGGCGCTGGGCGATGGTCTGGTTGCCGATGGCGTAGGCGAGGACCGCCACGAAGAAGGGCGCGCCCTGCTCCAGAATGGCGGTGCGGGAGAAGAAGTCGGCCTGCTCTGCGGTCAGACGCTCCAGTCCCTGCGCCATGACCTCAGGACCACCGGCGCTGAACAACACCCAGGGAATGATGATGACGGCCACGCCCATCAGGGCGACGAGTTGCGACACGTCCGTGAGGATCGAGGCGCGGAAGCCGGACCAGAGGGTATAGGCCAGCGTACCGAAGCCCGCGATCAGGACGCCGTGAGTGAAGGACAGCGGGGAAAGAATAGAGACAACAGCACCGGCTGCGGTGAAGTTGACCATCAAGCTGATGGAGCTTCCCAGCACGTTGGAGAGAGAGAGAATCAGCTGGCTGGAAGAGCCGTGGCGCGCATGCATCAACTCTCCGAGCGTTCGGCCATGGGGAGCGAGCTGGCGGAAGCGCTGCCCGAAG
>DAHVRS010000340.1 GCA_027322375.1 Brachybacterium sp.
CTGCCGCGCGAACGGGGTTATGCCCCCGCGGTGCCCAGCCTGAGCTGACGAGGCCTGTCCTCGCTGCCGGTGCGGCACCGACGCCGCACCCGCCCCTCTGGGGCTCGTCCCCCGACGATCTTCGAAGCAGCGAGACGATGACTTCTCTACTCACCACTTTCCTGACCCCTGCGGACACCTCCGCCACCGAGCTCCCGTGCCATGACACGGAGGCCGCGGAGCTGTTCTTCTCCGAGCGACCCGCCGAGCTCGAGGAGGCCAAAGCGCTGTGCGCCCAGTGCCCTCTCCTCGCCGAATGCCGCCAGGGCGCCCTTGACCGGGCCGAGCCCTGGGGCGTGTGGGGCGGCGCGATCTTCGACTCCGGGCGCATCATCGCGGTCAAGCGCGGTCGCGGCCGGCCCCGGAAGAACCCGGTGCAGGACGCGGCATGAGCCGCCTGCACCCCCGCCCTCAGACGCACGAGGGGCGAGGCACCCTTGACGGTGCCTCGCCCCTCGCCCGCTGCACGGGCTCGTGGCCCACGCGCTGCGCGCCGCTCAGCGCGGCGCAGGGATCGGTCTCAGGCCTTGCCGAGGATCCGGTTCAGCTTGGTGCCGCACTCCGGGCACACGGCCTTGGCCATGCGACGACCGTTGGAGACGACGACGTTGCCCTCGGCCTCCCGCTTCTCGCGGCACTTGACGCAGTAGAACTCTCCGGCATAGGTCTCGTCAGCCATATCCGCTCCTCGTTGTTCTTCGGTGATGTTCCTCCCCGGCCCGCACGGCACTGCCCTGCGGCGGGGACCGATCCACTGTAACGGCGCGCGGGGGCGCGGCACGAATCAGGGGGAGGTTCGGAGGGGAGAGTGTGGCCCGATCGGGGCGGCCCGTCGCGCGCTTCGGGAGAGAAGAGCTCCGTGAGGAGCGGGGGAAGTGCGCACGACGAGCCGACATCGGAGGCCCCGAGGCGATCAGAGGCCGGGAAGGGCCGTGGAACCCCGGGGGCGCTCAGCACCACGCGCACCTTCCCCGTGTGCGTCCTGCTAGTTATCCCGGGGTTCCACGTCCTGGGAAACCTAGCGCCTGGGGACCGGGTCGGTCAAAGTTCGGCGGGGGACCGGCTGTGGACAACTCCTCGGATGTTGTGGACAGGCTGTCCACTACGGTGTGGAGATTGTGGAGGAACAGATGTCGCCGCCGGTCACAGGACTCTGACCGGCCCTTCTGCAGTGCACAGCTGTGGACGAAGAATTTTTTGCTCACGGAGCGTGGAAGGCTGTGCCCCATGAACGACCTCGCCCACCATGAGCACCTGAGCGGCCCGCGAGGGGAGCGCGTCCTGGTGCGTCGCAGCGCCCGCCGGCGCCGAACCGTGACGATCACCCGCCGCGACGGCGATCTCGTGGTCGCGATCCCGGCGAGCTTCAGCGCCCGCCAGGAGCGCCAGTGGGCGCAGCAGATGGTCGACCAGCTGGTCGCCAAGGAGTCCCGAGCCCAGCCCACGCGCCGCAGCGACACGGACCTGATGCGGATGGCGCGCGAGGTGAGCGAGGCCTATCTGGGCGGCCGTGCCCACCCCACCTCCGTGACCTGGTCCACTCGCCAGAACCGGCGCTGGGGCTCCTGCACCCCGCTCGACGGCACGATCCGGCTCTCCCACCAGCTGCAGGGCATGCCGGATTTCGTGGTGCGCTCGGTGATGATGCACGAGCTCGTGCACCTGCTCGTCCCCGGCCACGGCCCCGAGTTCTGGGCCCTCATGGACCGCTACCCGCAGGCGGAGCGTGCCAAGGGCTTCCTCGACGGCGTCTCCTGGGCCAAGGACCTGCCCCAGGGCGCCTTCGACGACGACACAGACGACGACACCGCCGGGGGCTAGTTCCGTCCGCTCAGCGGGCCCTTCGCAAGCGCACGCAGCGTTGCGGCGAGGTCGGGCACGGTGCCCTCGGGAAGGGATGCGGTCTCGCGCTCCTGCACGGTCCCGGTGAAGGGCCACGGCACCCAGCGCACCTCGGCGGACTCCTCGCTCACCCGCAGCGGTGACTGTGCGGCGGGGGCGGTGGAGCGCAGCAGGTACTGCACGTCCCAGTGCTCCGCGCAGGACCCGAAGGCGGCGTCGAGCCCGTGCCGGTGCAGCATCGCCGGGCCCTCGCCGATCCGCTCGAGCTCGCTCAGCCCGACCTCCTCGGCGACCTCGCGCCGCGCCGCGGCCTCGAGATCCGTCTCGCCCGGCTCGATGTGCCCGCCGGGCTGGACCCAGAAGCGTCCCTTGCGATGCCACACGAGCGCGACGTGCTCGAGCGGGGCGTCGACCACGATCGCGCTCGCAGTGAGATGACGCGGCCCGCCAACGCGGTGCATCAGGCGCGGATCGCCCGCCAGCAGCGCCTGGAACTCGCGGGCGAGCTCCCGCCCGGAGATGGCCGCCTCCGCACGGCGCAGCTGCGCGAGCGCGAGCTGCTCAGCCGTCATCGTCCGGGCGACCCTCCGGCCCGCCGGGGCCGTCAGAACCGCCGTTCTCATCGGCGCTGTCGCCGCCGCCGCGCAGCCCGCCCTGCTCGTCCTCGCGCGGGGCCGAGTCCTGACCGGCACCGGCCAGGAGCTT
>DAHVRS010000364.1 GCA_027322375.1 Brachybacterium sp.
GGAGAACCCTGTGGCACGACTCTTCGGCACCGACGGCGTGCGCGGACGCGCGAACGGCGACATCACCGCGGAGCTCGCGGTCGAGCTGTCCGTGGGCGCAGCGCATGTCCTCGGCACCCTCGGCGCGTTCGGCGGCACCCGCCCCCGCGCCATCGTCGCCCGTGACACCCGCCCCTCCGGCCACTTCCTCTCCGCCGCCGTGAGCGCGGGCCTCGCCTCCGCCGGCATCGACGTGCTCGACGCCGAGGTGCTGCCCACCCCGGGCCTGGCCTATCTCGTCCAGTCCACGGGCGCGGACCTCGGCGTGATGATCTCCGCCTCCCACAACCCCGCCCCCGACAACGGCATCAAGTTCTTCGCCCGCGGCGGCACGAAGCTGCCCGACGAGGTCGAGAATGCGATCGAGGCCCGCCTCGGCGAGGACTGGGACCGTCCGCAGGGCACCGACGTCGGCACCATCACCCGCTACGAGGGCGCGATCGAGGAGTACGTCGCGCACCTGGTCAGCACCCTGGACCGCTCCCTCGAGGGCCTCACCGTGGTCGCCGACTGCGCCAACGGCGCCGCCTCGATCTCCGGCCCCGAAGCGCTGCGTCGCGCCGGCGCGACTGTGCACATCATCGGCGACCTCTCCGACGGCGGGCTCATCAACGACGGCGTCGGCTCCACCCACCTGGGGCCCCTGCAGGCCGCGGTGCGCGAGCACGGCGCGGACATCGGCGTCGCCTTCGACGGCGACGCGGACCGCTGCCTCGCGGTCGACGCGGACGGCGAGATCATCGACGGCGACCAGATCATGGCGATCCTGGCCCTGGACCTCAAGGAGCGCGGCAAGCTCCACGACAACACCCTCGTGGTCACCGTCATGAGCAACCTGGGCCTCAAGCTCGCGATGAAGGAGCACGGGATCGTCCTCGGCCAGACCGGCGTGGGCGACCGCTACGTCCTCGAGGAGATGAACCTCGGCGGCTACTCCCTCGGCGGCGAGCAGTCCGGGCACGTCATCATCGCCGAGCACGCCACCACCGGCGACGGCGAGCTCACCGCCCTCCACCTCCTGCAGCGCATGGCCGAGACCGGCCGCACCGCCGCCGAGCTGAAGACCGTCATGACCCGCCTCCCGCAGGCGCTCATCAACGTCAAGGACGTCGACAAGGCCAAGGCCACCATCGACCGCGGCGTCGCTGATGCGATCGAGGCGGCGGAGAAGGAGCTCGGGGAGACCGGCCGCGTGCTGCTGCGCCCCTCCGGCACCGAGCCCGTCGTGCGCGTGATGGTCGAGGCGCCCACCGACGAGCAGGCCAGCGAGATCGCCGAGCGCCTCGCCGTGATCGTCCAGGAGCGCGTCGGGCTGTGAGCCGCGGGCGCTGACCCGCACCCCGCACATGAAAATGTCGCGTGGCGACCGATGTTCAATTCCGCATCGGTCGCCACGCGACTTTTCTCTGCAGGATGATGGGGAGTGATGAATTCACCTCATCTGATGCGGAATGCCGACTATCGCAGGTGGTTCGTCGGCGACTCGCTGAGCGCGATCGGGAGTTCGGTGTCCACGATCGCCTTTCCGCTGCTGCCGGTGCTCGTCAGTCGCACGGTGCGCAGGCTCGGCCCCTTGACCTCCTGGGTCGGCGCCTGACGTCGGGCCTCGCAGGCGGGAAACGGCACGGCCGGTCAGGCCGTACGACGCCGCGTCAGATCTTCCGCAGCAGCACCGAATGGACGCGGTGCTGGCCGTCCTTGCGCAGCACGAGGTCGGCGCGGCCGCGGGTGGGGACCACGTTCTCGGTGAGGTTCGGGCCGTTGATCGTGTTCCAGATGCGCTGCGCGGTCTGGATCGCCTCGACGTCGGTGAGCTCGGCGTAGCGGCGGAAGTAGGAGCGCGGATCCGAGAACGCCGTCTGCCTGAGCTTGAGGAAGCGGTTCACGTACCAGCGCTGGACATCCTCCTGGCGCGCGTCGACGTAGACGGAGAAGTCGAAGAAGTCGGAGACGGACATGCCGAGCTTCCCGTCGCGGCGCGGCCGGGCAGGCTGCAGCACGTTCAGGCCCTCGACGATGAGCACGTCCGGCTGCTCGACCACGACCATCTCGTCCTCGAGGATGTCGTAGGTCAGGTGCGAGTACACAGGCGCCTCGACCCGCTCCTGGCCTGCTTTCACATCCGCCATGAAGCGCAGCAGGCGGCGCCGGTCGTAGCTCTCGGGGAAGCCCTTGCGCTGCATGATCCCGCGCGCCTCGAGGACCCGGTTCGGGTAGAGGAAGCCATCGGTCGTCACCAGCTGGACGCGCGGGGTGTCGGGCCAGCGCGCCATGAGCTCGCGCAGCAGGCGAGCGGTGGTCGACTTGCCGACGGCCACGGAGCCGGCCACACCGATGATGTACGGGGTGCGCTGCTGGTGCTGGTCCAGGAAGTCCTCGCGCGAGCGGCGCAGGGCCTGCGCGGCCGCGACCTGGATGTTCAGCAGGCGAGAGATGGGGCGGTAGACGGCGTCGACCTCCACGAGGTCCACCCGGTCGCCGAGTCCGCGCAGCCGGTCCACGTCCGCCTCGCTCAGCGGCAGCGGTGTCTGCTGCGAGAGGCGTGCCCAGTCCTCCCGGGAGATCTCCTCGAAAGGGGTCACGGTGCTCGACGTCGACGCGGACTTCATGGGGGTGATTCTTCCAGGTCCCGCGAGACCCCACCGGCCACCTCGCCCGGCTCCCCGCCGAGCGGCCCGCACACCCCGATCCGATCAGGCTCGCGCACCATCCAATGCTCATTTGCGACTGATCCTGCGGCGGGTCCGGCAGGCCCATGCGCGGAACCTCCTGATCGTGACGAAGGACTCGCATCGATCCGCTCGCGGGGGCGAGATCGGACGGTGCCGTCGCTAGCGTGAACCGCATGTGTGGAATCGTCGGATATGCAGGCCCTCGCGCCCAGGCCCCCTCCTCCCGTCCTGTGGACGTCGCCCTCCAGGGCCTCGCCCGCCTTGAATACCGTGGCTATGACTCCGCGGGCGTCGCCGTGATCGATGACGGCGCGGTGCGCACCGTCAAGCGCTCCGGGAAGCTCGCGAACCTCCGCGAGGCGCTCGAGGGCACCACCGCCACCACCGGCGGTGTCGCTATCGCGCACACCCGCTGGGCCACCCACGGCGCGCCGACGGACCAGAACGCTCACCCGCACGTCGGCGGGCGCGACGGCGAGCTCGCCGTCGTCCACAACGGCATCATCGAGAACTTCGCCCAGCTGCGCGCCGAGCTCGAGGGCCAGGGCTTCGTCTTCACCTCCGAGACCGACTCCGAGGCCGCCGCCCACCTGCTCGCCCGCGAGATGGAGGAGACCGGCGACCTCACCGAGGCGATGCGCCGCACCGCCGGCTCCCTCGAGGGCGCCTTCACCCTGCTGGCCGTGCACCGCGACGCCCCGGACACCGTCGTCGCCGCGCGCCGCAACTCCCCGCTCGTCGTGGGTCTCGGCGAGGGTGAGAACTTCCTCGGCTCCGACGTCGCCGCCTTCGTGGATGCGACCAAGGAGGCCCTCGAGGTCGGCCAGGACCAGGTCGTCACCGTCACCCCGGACGACGTCGCGATCATCGGCTTCGACGGCACCGAGGTCACCGATGCGAAGCACTACACCATCGAGTGGGACGCGGCTGCGGCGCAGAAGGGCGGCTTCGACTCCTTCATGGCCAAGGAGATCCACGAGCAGGCCAGCGCCGTCGCGGACACGCTCCTGGGCCGCCTCGAGAACGGCTCCCTGCAGCTCGACGAGATGGCGATCGACCCCTCCGTGCTGCGCAGCGTCGACAAGATCGTCGTGGTCGCCTGCGGCACTGCCGCGAACGCCGGCGCCGTCGCGAAGTACGCGATCGAGCACTGGTGCCGCATCCCCACCGAGGTCGAGCTCGCCCACGAGTTCCGCTATCGCGACCCCGTCGTCACCGAGAAGACCCTCGTCGTCGCGATCTCCCAGTCCGGCGAGACCATGGACACCCTCATGGCGGTGCGCCACGCCCGAGAGCAGGGCGCGAAGGTCATCGCGATCTGCAACACCCGCGGCTCCACCATCCCACGCGAGGCCGACGCTGCGCTGTACCTGCACGTGGGCCCCGAGATCGCGGTCGCCTCCACCAAGGCGTACCTCGGCCAGATCACCGCCTGCTACCTGCTGGGCCTCTTCCTCGCCCAGGTGCGCGGGAACCTCTACCCCGACGAGATCGCCGAGATCATGGCGGACCTCGAACGGATCCCCGAGCAGATCCAGCAGGTCCTGGACTCCTCCGCGCAGGTCGAGAC
>DAHVRS010000391.1 GCA_027322375.1 Brachybacterium sp.
CTCCCTACCACTGGTAGCGTCGGAGGTCCCGGCGCTGTCGCCTCGAGGCGAGGAGGCCTCTCCTTCCATGACATCGGATGTCTTGGTGGCCTGAGGTGCGCCGTCCGGGTGGACAGCAGCGTCCCCTCGACCCCGCAGGAGCTCCCGTGCGCGCACTCGTCCTCACCGACTTCCACCAGCTCGACCTCGTCGAGGTCGATCGGCCCGAGCCCGGCCCGGGGGAGGTGCTGCTGCGGATCTGCGCCACCGGGATCTGCGGCTCCGACGTCCACGGCTTCACCGGCGAGAACGGCCGCCGCGTCCCCGGCCAGATCATGGGCCATGAGAGCTCCGGCACGATCGCCGCGCTCGGTGAGGGCGTGGATCCCGCCGCCCTTCCCGTCGGCGCGCCCGCCACCTTCAATCCCGTCGTGGTCCCGCCTGCTGAGGCGGAGGAGTTCCGCGGCCGCGAGCAGCACGCGAGCGGGAAGCTCGTCATCGGCGTCGCGCAGGAGCGCCCTGCCTCCTTCGCCGACTATGTCCTCGCCCCGGCCCGCAACGTCCTTCTTGTGGACCCTGACCTGCCGCTCCACCTCGGCGCGCTCATCGAGCCGCTCGCCGTCGCCGTCCACGCCGTCGGCCGCGGAGCCCCGCAGGCCGAGGAGAAGGTGCTGGTCATCGGCGGCGGCCCGATCGGGCAGAGCGTCGTGCTCGCCCTCCAGCGCCTCGGCGTGCACCAGATCGTCCTCTCCGAGCGCGACCCCGCCCGCCGCGAGCTCGTCGCCTCCCTCGGCGTCGCCACGATCGACCCCGCCGCCGAGGACCTCCCCACCCGCACCGCCGAGCTGCTCCGCGGAGCGGCCGACCTCGCGATCGACGCCGTCGGCCTCACCCCCACGATCGCGGACGCGCTCGCCGCCACCCGGCTGGGCGCACGCATCGTGCTGGTCGGCATGGGCTCGCCCCGCCTCGAGCTGCCCGCCTTCGCGCTCAGCACCGAGGAGCGCACCCTCATCGGCTCCTTCACCTACTCCGCCGAGGACTTCGCGGCGGCGACCGCCTGGATCGGCGAGCACGCCGAGAAGGCGGCCGCGCTGGTCAGCGAGGTCGTCGGCCCTGAGCAGGCGCATGACGCCTTCACTGCCCTCGCCGCCGGGAAGGGTCCGGCCGGCAAGATCCTGGTCCGCTTCGACTCCGAGGAGGAGACCGCATGAGCGCCTCGCACCGCACCATCGCCCACGTCCGCGCCTTCACCGTCACCGGCGGCGGCGCCGATTACCACGACCAGGGAGAGGACCACTGGATCGACGACCACATCGCGACCCCGATGTCCGTCTACCCCGAGTACCGCGACTCCCGGCAGTCCTTCGGCCTGAACGTGCTCGGCACCCTGATGGTCGAGATCGAGGCCGACGACGGCACCGTCGGCTTCGCGGTCTCCACCGGCGGGGAGATCGGCGCCTGGATCGTCGAGAAGCACCTCGCCCGTTTCCTGGAGGGCGCCCGCGTCACCGACATCGAGCGGATCTGGGACCAGATGTACCGCTCGACCCTCTTCTACGGCCGGCGCGGCATCGTGCTGAACACGATCAGCGCCGTCGACCTCGCCCTCTATGACCTGCTCGGACGCCTCCGCCAGGAGCCCGTCTACGCCCTGCTCGGCGGGCCGGTCCGGGACGAGCTGACGATGTACGCGACCGGCGCCCGGCCCGACCTCGCGAAGCAGATGGGCTTCATCGGCGGGAAGATGCCGCTGCATCACGGCCCCGCGGAGGGCGAGGAGGGGATGGAGAAGAACATCGCCCTGCTCGCGGACATGCGCGAGAAGGTCGGGGAAGACTTCTGGCTGATGTACGACTGCTGGATGAGCCTGGACCTCGACTACGCGACCCGCCTCGCGCACCGCGCTCATGAGCACGGGCTGCGCTGGCTCGAGGAGGCGTTGATCCCCGACGATTACTGGGGCTACCAGCAGCTGCGCAAGAACGCCCCGCCCGGCATGCTCATCACCACCGGCGAGCACGAGGCCACTCGCTGGGGCTTCCGCCAGCTGCTCGAGATGGGCTGCGCGGACATCATCCAGCCGGACGTGGGCTGGTGCGGCGGCATCACCGAGCTGGTGCGGATCTCCGCGCTCGCCGACGCGCACGGCGCGATGGTCGTCCCCCACGGCTCCTCCGTGTACTCGTACCACTTCGTCGTCACCCGCACGAACAGCCCCTTCGCCGAATTCCTCATGATGCATCCGACCGCCGAGGAGGTCGTGCCGATGTTCTCGCCGATGCTGCTCGGCGAGCCCGTGCCGGAGAACGGCTGCCTGCGCGTCCCGGACACCCCCGGCTTCGGCGTCGAGTTCAACCCTGACATCCCCACCCGTCGGCCCTACACCCACTGACCCACCCACCCACCCACTGACCTGCCCCGCCCTCGACTCCCACCCCAGCCCCAGACCTCCGACGTATCGGCCTCCGGTCGGTGTTCCCTCAGGTCGCCGGGAGCTGGCAGAGTGAGGGCGAGCCCATCCTTCGAAGGAGAACCATGGAACTGCGACGACTCGGACCGATCGGCCAGGAGAAGCCTGCCCTCGTGGCGGACGGCGTCACCTACCGCCTCGACTCGCACACCGGCGACATCGACGGCGACTTCCTCGCCGGCGGCGGCATCGCGGCCGTCCGCGAGAAGCTCGCCGCGAGGGAGCTGCCTGTGTGGGAGGGCGCGGAGAGCGAGCGCGTCGGCGCCCCGATCGCCCGCCCGCAGGCCGTGATCTGCATCGGCCAGAACTACGCCGCGCACGCCGCCGAGTCCGGCGCGGAGCCGCCCGCCGTCCCGATCATCTTCTTCAAGCACCCCAACACCGTGGTGGGCCCCTTTGACGAGATCGAGATCCCGCCGGGCGCCGAGAAGGTCGACTGGGAGGTCGAGCTCGGCATCGTCATCGGGAAGGAGGCGTCCTACCTCTCCGATGAGCAGGCGGCCCTCGACGTCATCGCCGGTTACGTCACCAGCCACGACGTCTCCGAGCGGGACTATCAGCTGCACCAGTCCGGCGGTCAGTGGTCCAAGGGCAAGAATGCCAAGGGCTTCAACCCCGTCGGCCCCGCGCTCGTCCCTGCCGAGGAGGTCGATCCGCAGGCGCTGCGCCTGTGGTCGAGCGTGAACGGCGAGGCCCGCCAGGACTCCTCCACGTCCGACATGATCTTCACGGCCGCGCAGATCGTGCACCACCTCAGCCAGTACATGGTGCTCGAGCCCGGCGACCTCATCAACACCGGCACCCCCGAGGGTGTGGCCCTCTCCGGCCGCTTCCCCTATCTCGCCGTCGGCGACGTGGTGCGGCTCGGCATCGAGGGCCTCGGCGAGCAGGAGCAGACCTTCATCGCCCACGCCTGAACTGAGGGCGCCTGACGCATCGGACCCCCGGCACTCCGCGAGGAGCGCCGGGGGTCCGATGTCTGTGAGGCGATCGCAGAAGGTACAGCTCAGGCCATTCTTCGAGGAGCACTCCGATCCCCGTCGACACGTTCCACGGTGGTGCGTGCAACCAGGTCGGCGATCATCGAGCCTGGAGCGCCCTCGTGCCGGGAGCGTCCGATGATCAGCGTGCCCGGCAGCTGCGCGAGAAGGGCCATGGAAGGAAGACCCCGAGGAGTCGAGGACGCCAGCGACGGCCCGATGCGGTCGGAGCGCACCCGGGGGATTCGGAGCCATTCGGACGCCGGCCGGTCGTCGGCTCGAAAGCCCATAGGATGACGCGCGCTCGGTGCCCTGCCGAGGAGCGCCGAGCACGCACCACCACGCACTCCCGAGCACGCGAGGAAGCAGGCACGCAGATGCGCATCACCATCGTCGACAGCGACAACGAGAGCTTCGCCGAGGAGGAGGCGGTCGCCGCCCGGCACGGCCTCGAGCTCACCCGCCATCACGCCGTCACCGAGCAGGAGACCATCATCGCGGCGCGCGGGGCCGACGGGATCCTGGTGCAGTACGCCCCGCTGACCGCCGCGGTCATGGACGCCCTGCCGGAGCTGAAGGTCATCGGCCGCTACGGCGTAGGGGTCGATACCGTGGACGTCCCCGCCGCGACCGCCCGCGGCATCGCCGTGTGCAACGTCCCCGACTACGGTGTCCAGGACGTCAGCGACCACGCGATCGCCCTGACCCTCTCCGTGGTGCGCGGCACCGCCCAGCTGGACCGCCTGGTGCGCGCCGGCGAGTACGGCCTCGTGCCCGTCAAGCCGCTGCACCGCATCTCGACGCTGCGCTTCGGCGTGGTGGGCCTCGGGCGGATCGGCGCCGCGACCGCGGTGAAGGCCCGCGCGCTCGGCTTCACCGTGATCGGCTCCGACCCGATGCTCGCGGTCGGCCCCCGCACGGCCGACGGGATCGACGTGGTGGAGTACGAAGAACTGCTCACCACCTGCGACGTCATCAGCCTCCACGTCCCACTCATGGACTCCACCCACCACCTCATCGGCGAGGAGGCACTCACCCGGATGAAGCCCGGCGCAATCCTCGTGAACACCTGCCGCGGCGGCGTCGTCGACACCCAGGCCGTCGCCCGTGCGCTCAAGGACGGACGGCTGAAGGGTGCGGGCCTCGACGTCTTCGAGGAAGAGCCGCTGCCCGCGGACAGCCCGCTGCTGGACTGCGACAACGCCGTCCTCACCCCGCACGCCTCCTGGTACTCCGAGGAGTCCTACTCCGAGCTGAAGCGCCGCGTCGCCGAGATCGTCGCCGCCGTGCTGCAGGGGGAGACGCCGCGCGAGGTCCTCAATCCCGAGGTGCTGACGGCCCGCTGAGCAGGCGGGACGGGCCGGGACGTTCCCGCGGCAACGTCCCGGCCCGTCGGTCGCGGTGGCGGGCTCAGTGGATGTGCGAGCCGCCGTTGATGTCGAGGGTGACGCCGGTGAGATAGCCGCCGTCGCGCCCCAGCAGGTACGCGATCCCGCCCGCGACGTCCTCGACCGTGCCCACGCGGCCCACCGGCAGTTCCTGGAGCAGGAATTCCTTGCGCTCATCGGAGAGGCGCCCGCCCATGATGTCGGTGTCGATCGAGCCGGGCGCCACCGAGTTCGCGGTGATCCCGTACTCGCCGAGCTCGCGCGCCCACGTCTTCGCCATGCCCAGCAGCGCGGCCTTCGAGCCCGAGTAGGCGGCGCGCCCGTACACGCCGCCGCCGCGCTCCGCCGAGGCGGAGGAGACGTTCACGATCCGGCCCAGGCTGTGGCGGCGGAACACCTTCACCGCCTCGCGTGTGACGAAGAAGGTGCCGTGGACGTTCACGTCGAACAGCCGCTTCCACTCCTCGGTGCTGACCTCGGTGAACGGGGTGGGGGAGGAGATGCCGGCGTTGTTCACGACGCCCACGAGCTGCGGCAGCTCGGCATCGATGCGGGCGACCGCGTCGACGACGGCCTGCTCATCGGCGATGTCCACGCCGAGACCGAGCGCAGGGGTGCCGTGCTCACGAGTGATCTCCTCAGCGACCGCGGCGGAGGCGGCCTCGTCGAGATCGAGGACGGCCACGGCCCAGCCATCGCGCGCCAGACGATTCGCGGTCGCGCGGCCGATCCCGCGCTCGGACGCGGCGCCGGTGACGATCGCGGTGGGGATCTCGGGGAAGTCACTGGCCGGGTAGGGGGTGAGCGCCATGGTGCGGGCATCCTTCACGGGTCGGGGTCGGGGCGTCATCGCTGCCGCGCCCACCGTACGACGCGCGCCGGATACTGTGACCCGCAGTCCCACGAGCCGAGGAGGGGAGGCGCCGTGCCCGCACCCGTCATGCACAGCGAGGTGGTGCGCGTGCTGGGCGAGGAGATCGTCGGCGGCGTCCTCCCGCCCGGGCACGTCGTGAATCTCGCCGGTCTGGAGCAGCGCTTCTCCCGCTCCCGCACCGTGGTGCGCGAGGCGGTGCGCGTGCTCGAATCGCTGGGCCTCGTCGTCTCCCAGCGCCGCGTGGGCGTCACCGTCCAGCCCGCCTCTGCCTGGTCGGTGCTGTCCCCGCAGGTCATCGCCTGGCGGCTCGCGACCGACGCCCGGGACCAGCAGCTGCGCAGCCTCACCCAGCTGCGCCAGGCCCTCGAGCCCGCCGCCGCCCGCGCCGCCGCCGCGCTGCGCCCGTCGCACGGTGGGACGGCTGCGGCCGACGGGGATACTGGGGCCGACGGGGTGGCCGCGACCGGCGGAGCCTCTGTGGCCAGCGCGGACGTCGCGGGCGCGGTGAGCGGTCTGCGCGAGGCGGCCGACCGGCTCCGCGACCTGGGCCAGCGAGGAGAAGGCGACGGCGAGGCGTACATCGAGGCCGACGTCGCCTTCCACGCCCACCTCCTGCGCGCGAGCGGCAACGAGATGTTCGCGGCGCTCGAGTCGACGATCGCCGAGGTGCTGCGTGGCCGGGCCCGCCTGGGGCGGAACCCCGCCTACCCCACCCAGCGAGCCCTCGACCTGCACCTCGAGCTCGCCCGCGCGGTCGAGGAAGGCCGGCCCGAAGAGGCCGAGAACGCCGCCCGCGGCATCGCCGGCGACGTCCTCCGCGAGATCACCGACCCCACCGCCTGACTCTGCCCCACCGCCACCCTGACTCGTCCCCCCACACACGAACTTTCAAGCTCCTGGCCGGACATCAAGGCCACATAGCCGTTCATGTCTGGCAGGCGGCTTGAAAGTTCGGTTTTCAGGGAATGGGGAGTG
>DAHVRS010000415.1 GCA_027322375.1 Brachybacterium sp.
CGGGGATGCCGGGCTCGGGGTCGGCGGCGACGCCCGGCAGACCCTCGGCGACGCGGTTGACGAGGCTCAGCGGAGTGAGCTCCGCGGCGGTGCGCAGCGACTCCTCGTCCATGCGGCTCGAGCACAGCAGGATCCCGTCCACCTGCGGGGCGAGGGTGCGTACCAGCGGCAGCTCCCCCTCGGGGACCTCGCCGGCGTCGGTGATGAGCAGCTGGGTGCCGAGTTGGTGGGCGCGGGCCTGGGCCCCCTTGAGCACGGCGGGGAAGAAGGGATTCTCGAGGTCGGGGACGATCACGCCGTACACGCCGGTGCGGCCGGTGATCAGCGCGCGGGCGGAGCGGTTCGGGCGATAGCCGAGCGCGTCGGCCGCCTCGCGGACGCGGCGCACGCTGCCGGCGGCGACGAGCTCCGGGCGCTGGAAGGCGCGGGAGGCGGTGGCGACGGACACCCCTGCGCGGGCGGCCACGTCCTTGAGCCTCACGGCCATGGCCCCTCCTCGACTCCGACATCCGATGCAACGATTTCAGTCCCGACGAAGACTACCCGACGGATGGTGCTTCCCGGCAGGCCAGAAGTATGCAATCGTTTGCGGTAGACCTCTGCGGCCCGCCGGGCCGCCCCCTCCTCCCGGAACGGAGCCCCGTCATGACCCTGCGCACCGACGCCCTCGAGGCGAGCATCTACTACGACGGCGGACGCCGCTCGCTGCGGATCACGGCCGCCGACGCCGCCACCCTGAACCCCTTCGACGGCACCGCCGCCGCATCCGGGAACGGCCATGTGCTCACCGGTCCCCTCTCGACCGCGAACGCTCTCGCCCTCCAGGACGCCTTCGAGGTGCTGCGCCCGCAGCTGATCAGCGGCCACCGCACCTCCGTGGGCACCGGTGACCGCACGGGCCTGGCGACCCCCGGGCAGGCGCGCGCCTTCGGCGAGTCCGGCGCGGGTGTCAAGCCGGTCCTCGCCCAGCAGTCGATCCGCGAGATGGACCGCCTGGGCCGCAGCGCCCGCTCGGTGATGGATGACGCCGTCTTCGGTCTGCTCGAGGCCGGCTGGGACCGCGGCTTCGGCGCGGACTGCGACCACATCAAGACCAGCGAGGGCATCGACCGCGGTCTCGAGGCGGGCTTCCGGATGTTCACCCTGGACCCGGGAGACGCCGTCGCCGACGTCACCGCCGGGGTCACCCGTGCGGATGCCGAGGCGCTGGACTGGGACGCGCTCGAGGACACCCTCGACGCAGCGCTCGCCCGCTACACCGGCACCACCCTCGACCTCGGCGCGCGCAGCCTCGAGGTCACCGAGCAGGACGTGCTCACGGCCGTGGTGAAGTACGGTGCTGCGGTCGCCGAGGCGATGCGCCTGTACCGCCACGCCACCTCGAATGCGACCGACGAGATCGAGATCGAGTTCGCGGTCGACGAGACCCCGTGGATCACGAGCTTCTTCGAGCACTTCTACCTCGCCACCGAGCTGCGCCGCCTGGGCGCGACCTGGTCGAGCTTCGCTCCGCGCTACGTGGACGGCTTCGAGAAGGGCGTGGAGTTCCGCGGCGACGTCGACGCGCTGCGCGCGAACCTCGAGGCGCATCACGCGATCGCCGAGCAGTTCGGCGGCTACAAGATCTCCCTGCACACCGGCTCGGACAAGTTCTCGATCTACCCGCTGTGCGCGGAGGCGACCGACGGGCTGGTGCACCTGAAGACCTCCGGCACCAGCTGGCTGTGCGGCCTCGAGGTCGTCGCCGAGCACGATCCGGAGCTGTTCACCCGCATCTGGGACATCTCCCGCGCCTCCTATGTGAAGGCCCGCGCGAGCTACCAGGTCTCTGCGGAGGAGGACCGCACTCCCACCTCGCTCGCGGGCGTGGACCTCGTGGAGCTGATCCGAGCGGAGGACTCCCGCCAGATCCTGCACGTGGGCTTCGGCGACTCGCTGGGCGGGACCGACGCCTCCGGCGTGTCCGTCCACGACCGGGTGCTCGACGTGATCGCCGCGCACCAGGAGCAGCACAGCACCCTGCTCGCCGCCCACATCGGCCGCCACCTGGCGCCCTTCGCCGCGGTCGCCGCGCGCGTCTGAGCCAGACCCGCCGCTGACAGCGAAGGACCCGCGCACCGGATCGGTGCGCGGGTCCTTTGCTGTCAGCAGGTGCTGGTCAGCGGCGCTCGTCGAGGGCGCGCACGCCCTTCCACGCAGCGGGGATCAGCACCGCGGCGAGCGCGGCCTTGACGATGCCGCCGGGGATGAAGGGCCACAGACCCGCGGCGAGCACATCGCCGACGCCGGCGCCCGCACCCATCACGGCGTTGAGGATCATCGCGAGGTACGGCACGCCCACGAGGAAGGGCACGACGCTCGCGGCGACGAAGCCGACCATCGCGAGGACCGGGCGGCGGTCCCAGGCGCGCTCGGCGAACCAGCCGGCGACGAACGCGGCGGGGATGAAGCCGATGATGAAGCCGAAGCTCGGGGAGAGGATCGAGGCGGGCCCGCCGGAGAACTCGGCGAACACGGGCGCACCGGCGAGGCCGACGGCCGCATAGCTCAGCAGCGAGAGCGCACCGCGGCGGGAGCCGAGCGCGGCGCCCACGAGGATCACGCCGAGGGTCTGCCCGGTGATCGGCACGAGCGGCAGCGGGATCGTGAGCTGGGCGAGTGCGGCGACCACGACGGCGCCTGCGGAGACGAGCAGCGCGTCCCGCAGCAGGGTGCGGTGCGGGGCCAGTGCGTCGGCCAGGACAGGACGGCGAGCCGGAACGGCGATCGCGGACATGGAGCTCCTCAAGGACGTGAATGGGAAAGCCGGGCCCACACTACCCGCCCGGCCGCTCAGCGCAGCGCGGCGACCAGCACCGACCCCGCCCACCAGGTGCACAGCAGCAGCACGAGCCCGAACAGGCCCGTCCACACCACCGCAGGCAGCGGGGTGAGGCGGGCGAGCTGACCGGGGTCATCCTGCGCCGTGCCGCCACGGGCGACGGCGCCGAGGTGCCGCCACGCCCCGAGCAGCAGCACCACTCCCGCGGCGAGGGTGAGCAGCCCGGCGAGCGCGGGCGGGCCCCACCACCACAGCGCCCCGATCGCGACCGCGCTCGTCACCACCGCGAGGACAGTGTGGAGAGAGCGGGTGAACACGAGCGAGACCACGAGCACCACGAGCGCGGCGAACAGGGCCGGCCTCGCCCAGCCGGCGAGCGCGATCTGGACCAGCACGGCGCCGACGAGCGCGGGCGCCGGATAGCCGGCGGCGGTGGAGAGGATGCGGCCGATCCCCCGCCGGGGGCCGACGGTCACCGCATGACCGGACATGTCCGCGGAGACGACGAATCCGGTGAAGCGCCGCCCCATGAGGATCCCGACAGCGGCGTGGCCGAGCTCGTGCACGATCGTCACGCCGGGCCGCAGCAGCCGCCACAGCGGCGGCACGGCGACGGCGAGCGCCGCCAGCCCCAGGGCGAGCAGGATCCACGGCCCGCCCGTCGGAGCCTGCCCGGGGACCAGCCGCTGCCCGATCTGGTCCAGGAGCTGTGCGAGGTCCATCGGGCCATGGTGGCACCGCCTCCCCGGAAGTGGCTGAGAGCGTGGAAGACTGGAGCGCGACGTCGACGACGACCCCAGGAGCAGGTGGTTTCCGTGCCCGAGATCGATCCGACCCAGGCCGCGTGGATCACCGCCCCCGGCGAGGACCCGCAGAACCCGTTGCTGCGCACCGCGATCGACCTGCCCTCCCCGCCCGTCGCGGCGACGCTGCGGGTGACGGGGCTGGGCACCTTCCGTGCGGCGCTGAACGGCACCGAGGTGGATGATGCGCGCCTGGACCCGGGGCTCACCGATCCGCGGATCCGCGTGCAGGTGCGAGAGCTCGAGGTGGGCCCTCTGCTGCGCCGCGGCGAGAACGTGCTCGGGATCGAGCTGGGCCGCGGCTTCCACGCCCTGACCACCCCGAACGTGTGGCGCTGGCACCAGGCGCCGTGGCGCGGGCCGGTACGGGCCTGGGCGCAGCTGCGGATCCATCTTGCCGACGGCTCCTCCCGGGCGGTCGCGACCGGTCCCGAGTGGCGCACCCGTCCGGGCCCTGTGGTCTTCGACTCGATGTTCGAGGGCGAGACCTTCACCCCGAGCGAGGACCCGGAGGCCTGGCTCCGCCCCGGCTACGACGACTCCGCCTGGGATCAGGTGCTCGCCTTCCCCTCCCGGCCTGCCGCGCCGACGGCCCGGCATCGCCGTGACCTGCCCGAGCCGGTCCTGCAGCTCCAGGTGCAGGAGCCCGTGCGCGAGGAGGCGGAGATCACCCCCGCCCTCGTCTCCCAGTCCTCTGCTTCCACGGTCCTGGACATGGGGCGGGTGATCGCCGGCTGGTGCCGCTACTCCCTGCGCGAGGACGTGCCCGCGGACGCCCCGCCGCTCGAGCTCGTGGCCCGTCACGACGAGAAGCTCCGGGAGGACGGTCACGTCGATGACCAGAACGAGCACATCCACACGGAGCGCTTCCAGGAGGACCGGGTGCGGCTCGAGCCCGCCTTCGCCCGCTCCTTCGCGCCGCGCCACTCCTACAAGGGCTTCCGCTATGTCGAGATCGAGGCGTCGCCGGAGGAGTTCGCGCGGCTCGAGGTCACCGGGATCCTCGCCCACGCGGACGTGCGCCCGCGCAGCACCCTCAGCTCCTCCGAGCCACTGCTGGAGCAGATGGATCAGGCGATGCGCGCCTCGCTCGCGAACAACCTCCACCACGTCCCCACCGACTCCCCGAGCCAGGAGAAGAACGGCTGGACGGGCGATGCTCTCACGGCGCTCGCGGCGATGGGCACCTCCTTCGACATGCGCGCCATGCTGCGCAAATGGCTCACCGACCAGGCCGACACCCAACGGCCCGACGGCTCCCTCGCCGTCATCGCCCCGGCCCCGGACTGGGGCTACGAGGAGCTCTCCCCCGCCCCGGAATGGACGTGCCTGCTGCCGGTGGGGATGGACGAGATGGTGTGCGAGTACGGGGAGACGGACCTCGTGGGCTCGCTCGGCGGCGCGGCCGCCCGCTATCTCGCCTATGAGCTCTCTCGTGCCGACGCCGACGGGCTGATCTCGGGGGTGCTCGGCGACTATCTGACCCCCGGCAGCCCCGGTCCGGCCCCGGAGGACAAGCGGCTCTCGGCGACCCTGCTGGTCGCCCACGCCCTGCGCCGGCTCGCGCACGCGATCGAGCGCGCGGAGTCAGAGGACCTCCCCTCCCCGGGCCAGCTCCGCGAGGACGCCACCCGGCTCGAGCACGCGATCAACCGCGTCTTCCTCGACACTCACCGCGGCCTCTACCGCGACCCGGGCACCGTCGCGATCCCGGGCACCACCACCTACCGCCAGACCTCGAACCTCCTCCCCCTCGCGTTCGGGATCGTGCCGGACGAGCAGGTCGACACGGTGGCCCGCCACCTGGTGGACGACATCACCGCGCGCGGGGACCACCACAACTGCGGCCACCTCGGCGTGCGCTTCCTGCTGCCCGTGCTCTCCGCGCACGGGCACGGGGAGCTCGCCCTGCGGGTCCTCGCGAACCCCACGCCGCCCGGATGGAAGGCATGGCTCGAGGCCGGGAACTCGACCTTCGCGGAGATGTGGGAGGAGCCGCGCTCGCACTCCCACTACTTCATGGGCACGCCCGTCACCTGGATCCACGAGCACGTGGCCGGCCTGCGCCGCGGCCCGGAGGGCTGGGGGCAGTTCCTCGTCGCACCCGACCCAGCGATCCCCGTCGACCGCATCGCTATGACGCGCACTACTGACCAGGGCGAGATCGCGCTGGAGGTGGACCGGGAGTCGCGCACCCTCGCCCTCACCGTGCCGGACGGCGCGCGGGCGCGGGTGGAGCTGCCGGGGCTCACCGAGGACCTCTCCCCCGGGAACCACCGCCTCAGCTGGTGACGACCTCGCCCGCGAGCAGTCGCAGCACCGCTACGCGGATCACCTGCAGCGCGAGGATTCCGAGCAGCGCGATCACCATGATCACCCGCAGCACGGTCAGACGCAGCATGGTCGCTCCCTGCATCAGAGGGAAGCCCGATCATCCACCCCCGAACGCGACGACGCCCGCCGCCCGGCAGAAGCCGGGACGACGGGCGTCGGTGATGCGGAAGCTCAGAGACCGCGGATGTTGGTCGCCTGCAGGCCCTTGGGGCCCTGCTCGACGTCGAACTCCACGCGCTGGTTCTCCTGCAGGTCGCGACGGCCGGTGCCGACGATGGCGCTGAAGTGCGCGAACACATCAGCGGAGCCGTCCTCGGGAGCGATGAAGCCGTAGCCCTTGTCGGAGTTGAACCAGGTGACGATGCCAGTAGCCATGGCGGTATTTCCTTCGTTGTCGTGAGTCACGGTGAGTGACCCGTTCAGGTGCGCTGCCCGAGGGCGGCGCAGACCGCGGCCGACGACAGGGAGTCGTCGGTGCGATCGGTATGTGGGGGCCAGCGTGGCCGGGGCGGAGGAGGTGATGGGGGCCTTGTCTTCTCGGAGCGTTGCGCGACCGTCGTCGGTCGCCTCGGAGAGAGGCATCCTGCGCCGTGCATGTGTCCGCATCCTGCGCCGAGCGGCGAGGCTGTGCGGGCAACGTGGACCACACTACGGCATGCCCGGCGATGCCCTCACCCGGTGTGACCCATCGGACGAACACCGCCGGTTGCGGGACGCAGTGGCCCGGCGCGGAGCAACAGGGCAGGATGGTCGCGACCAGTCAGCTGCATCGAAGGAGACCCCATGACCGTCGTCGTCACCGCCGTGTTCCAGCCCAAGCCCGGCAAGCAGACCGAACTCGCCGAGGCGATGCGCCGCGGCATCGAGGCCGTGCACACCGAGAAGGGCTGCGAGCTCTACGCGATCCACGAGGCCGAGGACGGCACCGTCACGATGATCGAGAAGTGGACCACGGTCGAGGACCTCGACACCCACGGCGACAGCGACGAGGTGAAGATCCTTCGCGAGGACATCAAGGACCTCATCGAGGGCCCCGCGGTCGTCACCCGCATGACCCCCTTCCCCGTCGGCTCCCCCGAGCAGGGCGCGCTCTGACCACTGAGCACGACCAGAGCCCCAGGGAGCGCGAGGGCGCGCCCTGGGGCTCGATCCTGCGCAATGTCGCGCTGGTCCTGACGGCGCTCGCGATGCTGTGGCTCGCGCTGAACGTGCGCCTGCCCTCCCTCGAGGAGCTGCGCGAGCAGATCGAGGCGCTCGGCGCCTGGGCACCGCTCGCCTTCATCGGCCTGTACGCGGTCGTGGCGCTCACCCCGATCCCGGTGACGATCATGGCGGTCACCGCCGGGCTGCTGTTCGGGCTGGGGCTCGGCACGCTCCTGTCGATGATCGGCGTGGTGCTGGGCTGCTTCGGCGCGTACTGGCTCGCGCGCGCCCTGGGCCGCGACACCGTGCTGAAGGTGCTCGGCTCCCATGCCCGGATGATCGAGGACCGGCTCGAGGGCGGCGGCTTCTACGCGGTGTGCACGCTGCGCCTCGTCCCCGGCATCCCCTACTGGCCGGTCAACTACGGCAGCGGCGCGCTGGGGATCCGCGCCCGAGAGTACCTGCTGGCCACTGCCATCTCCGCCCTGCCCGGGCAGGTCTCGCTCATCGCGATCGGCTCCTTCCTCGCCACACCCGACGTCCTCCACGGCGCCGCCGTGGTCCTGTCCTGGATCGTGGTCCTTGTCTTGACAGTCCTGTCGTATCGGCGGTGGCGTGCCGCGAGTGTCACATCTGAGCCTGCTGACGGGCGCTCTGACACCTGACCTGGGAGCACGCCGGGTCTAGACTGCTTCCACGCCGAAGGTGCCTCCCTGAGCACGATGACCGGGGAAGCCCCCGATCAGCCGCGACGGACCACCCGGTCCGCCGCGTCGCACGCCGCGGACCCCGTTTCAGGGTCCCGCCCGTCAGCGAGGATGGCTATGACCACTACGACCGAGACCAAGAGCGGATTCTCTCCGCGGGTCGCTCTCCAGAAGGTCGGCACATCACTGTCCAACATGGTGATGCCGAACATTCCCGCGCTCATCGCGTGGGGCATCCTGACCGCCTTCTTCATCCCGGATGGCTGGACGCCGAACGAGCCGCTCGCGAGCGTCGTCGGCCCGATGATCCACTACCTGCTCCCGCTGCTCATCGCGAACACGGGCGGCCGCATGGTCTACGAGGCGCGCGGCGCCGTCGTCGGCGTCATCGCGACCATGGGTGTGATCGGCGGCTCGGACTGGCTGATCGCGCAGGAGAACGCGAAGCTGCTCGAGGAGTGGGTGGCCGCCGGCAACGAGGCCGCGGACTACGCCGACCTCGGCCAGGTCCACATGTTCATCGGCGCGATGATCATGGCGCCGCTCGCGGCCTGGCTCATGAAGAAGCTCGACCGGCTGTGGCAGGACCACATCCCCGCCGGCTTCGAGATGCTCGTGAACATGTTCTCCGCCGGCATCTTCGGCTTCATCATGCTGGTCGCGGGCTTCTTCGGCCTCGCCCCTCTCGTGAACGGCCTGATGACGCTGCTGTCCGACGGCGTGGCCGCACTCGTGAACGCGGGCCTGCTGCCGCTGGTGTCGATCCTCATCGAGCCCGCGAAGGTCTTCTTCCTCAACAACGCCATCAACCACGGTGTGCTGACCCCGCTGGGCATCAGCGAGGCGGCGATCGACGGCAAGTCCGTGCTGTTCCTGCTCGAGGCCAACCCCGGCCCGGGCCTCGGCATCCTGCTCGCCTTCTCGATCTTCGGCCGCGGCGCGGCGAAGGCCTCCGCACCGGGCGCCGCGATCATCCACTTCTTCGGCGGTATCCACGAGATCTACTTCCCGTACGTGCTCATGAAGCCGATCCTCATCCTCGCCGCGATCGGCGGCGGCATGACCGGCGTCGCGATCAACGTCCTGTTCAAGACCGGCCTCATCGCCCCCGCCTCCCCCGGCTCGATCATCGCGATCTTCGGCGTCGCCGCGCGCGACTCCTACCTGGGCATCGCCCTGGCCGTCGGCGGCGCAGCGCTCGTGAGCTTCCTGCTCGCAGCCCTGTTCCTGAAGATCGGCAAGCAGGATGACGGCGACATCGCCGCCGCCACCGCCAAGATGGAGCAGATGAAGGGCAAGAAGTCCTCCGTCGCCGGTGCCCTGACCGGCGCGGACGCCGGTGCCGGCGCTGCTGCTGCAGCCGACGCCTCCGGCCACACCGGCCCGATCTCGAAGATCGTCTTCGCCTGCGATGCGGGCATGGGCTCCTCCGCCATGGGCGCGACCGTGCTGCGCAAGAAGGTGCGCGCGGCAGGCTTCCACGACGTCGAGGTCACCAACAAGGCGATCTCGAGCCTGAACGACGAGTGGGACATCGTCGTCACGCAGAAGGAGCTCACCGACCGCGCCCGCCAGCGCACCGGCTCCGCCGTGCACGTCAGCGTGGACCAGTTCATGAACTCCCCCCGCTACGACGAGGTCGTGGACCTGGTCCGCAGCCGCAACAGCGGTGAGGCCCCGGCAGAGGCTGCGGCGGCAGCCCCGGCGGCGGCAGCCGCCCCGTCGGCCGATGCGTCCTCCGACGCGGCGCCGATCCTCTCCCCCGCCTCGATCGTCCTGGACGGCACCGCGCGCGATGCGGCCGCCGGCATCGACGAGGCCGGCGCACTGCTCGTCGCAGCAGGCGCCGTGGACGAGGGCTATGTCCGCGCCATGCACGACCGCGAGGCGACGGTGTCCACGTTCATGGGCAACGGCCTGGCGATCCCGCACGGCACCAACGAGGCCAAGTCCTCGATCACCCGCTCCGCGATGTCCTTCGTCCGCTACCCGGGCGGCATCGACTGGAACGGCAACCCCACCACCTTCGTGATCGGCATCGCCGGTGTCGGCGACGAGCACCTCTCGCTGCTGCAGAAGGTCGCGATGACCTTCTCCGATCCCGCGAAGGTCAGCCAGCTCGAGAAGGCCACCACTGCCGAGGAGATCCTCGCGATCCTCGGCGACGAGGAGGAGTGAGCATCTGATGAAGGCAGTGCATTTCGGAGCCGGGAACATCGGCCGCGGCTTCGTGGGGCTCCTGCTCCACGAGGCCGGCTACGAGGTGGTGTTCTCGGACGTCGCCGCACCGCTCGTCGAGGCGCTGCAGCAGGCGGACTCGTACACCGTGACGACCGTGGGCCAGCACCCCTCGACCACGGTCGTCGACGGGTTCTTCGCGATCAACTCCGCGGAGGACCCCGAAGGGCTCACTGCCCAGCTCGCGGACGCGGACATCGTCACGACCGCCGTGGGCGTGCGGATCCTCCGCTTCGTCGCCCCGGCGATCGCCGCGGGGATCGCGGCCCGTCCCGCGGGCGCGCCCCGCGTGGCGGTCCTCGCCTGCGAGAACGCGATCAACGCGACCGATGAGCTCGAGGCCCTGGTGCGCGAGGCGTACCAGGGCGATGACCTCGACGAGCGCGCCCTGTTCGCGAACACCGCCGTGGACCGCATCGTGCCGGTCCAGGCGGAGGGCGCGGGCCTGGACGTCACCGTCGAGGACTTCCACGAGTGGGCCGTCGAGCGCGGCCCCTTCGCGGGTGCCGAGCCGGACGTCCCAGGCATCACCTGGGTGGACAGCCTGGGCCCGTACATCGAGCGGAAGCTGTTCACGGTGAACACCGGCCATGCCACCACGGCCTGGCACGGCTGGGCCGCGGGGCACGCGACGATCGCGGAGTCCATCGCGGACCCGTCGATCCTCGCCCGCGTCGAGCAGGTGCTCGGCGAGACTAGCGCCCTGCTCGAGGCGAAGCACGGCTTCTCCGCCGAGGAGATGACCGCGTACCGCACGAAGGTGCTGGCCCGCTTCGCGAACACCTCGCTGCCGGATCCCGTGGACCGTGTGGGTCGCGGCCCGCTGCGCAAGCTGTCCCGTCACGACCGGATCGTCGGCCCCGCCGCCGAGCTGGCCGAGCGCTCCCTCGCGCACGACGGGCTGCTCGGCGCATTCGACGCGGCGCTCGGCTTCGCCCCCGAGGGCGATGCGGAGGTCACGCGCCTGCAGGAGCTCCTGCGCGGCACGGACGCCGACGCCGCGACCGCGGAGATCACGGGCCTCGAGCCCGGCCACCCGCTGTACCCGGAGGTGCGGGCGCTCGTCGCAGCCCGCCTCGCCGGCTGAGAACCTTCCCCCACCCGCCCCGGGTATATTCGCCCGGGACCGACCGATCGAAAGGCATATCCACCATGGCAGAGCGCACCGTCAAGATCGCCAGCGCCTCCGGGCTCCACGCCCGCCCGGCCGGCATCTTCGCCCAGGCCGCCGCTGAACAGCCCGCATCCGTCACCATCGAGAAGGCCGGCGGCAACGCTGTGCAGGCCTCGAGCATGCTCATGCTCATGACCCTCGGCGCCGGTCACGGCGACGAGGTCACCCTGCGCGCGGAGGGCGAGGGGGCCGAGGAGTCGGTCGCCGCTCTCGCGGCACTGCTGGAGAAGGACCTCGACGCGGAGGCGTGAGCCGGACCCCCTGATACACGAAGGGCGCCCCACCATCCGGTGGGGCGCCCTTCGCGTTGCCGGGGTCAGCGACCAGCGATCACAGGCCCAGCTCGCCGAGGATCGGCAGGCCCGCACGGACGAGGCTGTTGGCCTCCTCCGCGGTGCGGGCGGAGACGGCCTTCACCGCGAGCTCGCGCGCCTGCTCGAGGGTGACGGTGGAGAGCACCTTCGCGACCGCGGGCAGGGAGCGCGGGGTCATCGAGAGGCTGTTCACGCCGAGACCGACGAGCACTACGGCGAGGCCCGGATCACCCGCGGCCTCACCGCAGACGCCGACGGGCTTGTTCGCGCTCTCGCCGAACGCCTCCGGGTCGCCGCCCGCGGCGCGCGCCCCGTCGCAGGTCGCCTTCACGAGCGCGAGGACGGCCGGCTGCCAGGGGTTGTTCAGGTGGGCGAGAGAGCCCAGCTGGCGGTCCGCGGCCATCGTGTACTGGGTGAGGTCGTTCGTGCCGATGGACACGAAGTCGCAGGCGGCGAGGTGCCGGTCCGCGGTGACAGCGGCGGCGGGCGTCTCGACCATGATCCCGGCCGGCTCGAGGTCGCGCTCGCGGCACAGGGCCGCGAAGTCCTCGGTCTCGGTGACCGTCGCGATCATCGGTGCCATCACCCACGGCTTCGCGTCGGTCTGCTTCGCAGCAGCGGCGATCGCGTCGAGCTGGTTGGTCAGCACCGAGCGCTTCTCCCAGGAGGTGCGGTAGGCGCGCACGCCGAGGGCCGGGTTCGGCTCGTCGGCGTCGGTGAGGAAGGGCAGGGGCTTGTCCGCGCCCGCATCGATCGTGCGGACCACGACCTTCTTCCCGGCGAGGTGCTGGAAGGTCTCGACGTACGCGGCGGTCTGCTCCTCGACGCTCGGCTCGTCCTCCCGGTCCAGGAAGAGGAACTCGGTGCGGAACAGGCCCACGCCGTCGGCGTGCGCGGCGGCGGCCTTCTCGGCATCCTTCGCACCGCCGATGTTGGCGAGCAGCTGCACGCGGGTGCCATCGGAGAGGACTCCGCCGCCGCCCTCGTAGGTCAGCGGGTTCTTCTGCAGCTCGGCCCAGGCCGCGGCGAAGCGGTGGTGCTCCTCGGTGACCTCGTCGGTGATGGTGCCGTAGCCGGCGTCGACGAACACCTCGGTGCCGTCGGCGAACTCGTGGATGCTCTTCGCGGCGACGATCGCGGGCAGGCCCAGCTGGCGGGCGAGGATCGCGGTGTGGGACTGGGGGCCGCCGTCGGAGGTGACCAGGGCCAGCACGCGGCTCGGGTCGAGGGTGGCGGTGTCCGCGGGCGCGAGGTCGATCGCGGTGAGGATGAAGGGCTCGTCCACCTCGGGGATGCCGGGGGCCTGCTCGCCGCGCAGCTCGGCGACGATGCGGGCGCGCACATCGCGGACGTCGGTGGCGCGCTCGGCCATGTAGCCGCCCAGCCCCTCGAGCATGGCGGCGACCTGGTCACCGGCCTCCCACACGGCGCGTTCCGGTGACTTCCCGCCCGAGGTGACCAGGCCCTGCGCGGTCTGGCTCAGGGAAGGATCAGCTGCCATCTGGGCGGTGGCCTCGAGGATCTTCTTGCCCTCTCCCGGAGCCCGCTCGGCCAGGCGGCTCAAGGTGGCCTGCACCGCGGCGGCCGCGGCGGGGATGCGCGCGGCCTCGGTCGCCGGGTCGGCGCCCTCGGGGATCGTGTCGCCGGCCGGGGGCTCGGCGACGGGGGGCGCCATCGAGTAGATCGTGCCGATCACACGGCCCGGGCTGACGGCAACACCTGTGTACTGGGACATCCACGTCCCCTCCCTCGATCGGATCCAGGGCGGTGGCGCAACGGAGTCGGCTGCTCCCGTCTGCAGGCCATCGCATCACGACATGCTCATCCTACGGGGCGACGGGCCGGTGACGTGCCCGGCACCGGCGGACTCAGAGCGTGAATCCGGCCGGGAACGGGTCGGTGGGATCGAGCATCTGCTGGGTGGTGGCGATGATCCAGGCGCTGCCGGTGATGGTGGGCACGACCGCCTCGTGCTGCCCCACCCGATCGGTGTCGACCAGGCGACCGGTGAACGAGGTGCCGAGAAGGGTCTCGTTGACGAAGTCCGTCTCGAGGTCCAGCCGGCCGCGGGCGTGCAGCACCGCCATCAGGGCGCTGGTGCCGGTTCCGCCCGGGGAGCGGTCCAGCCATCCGGGATGGTTGATCAGAACGTGGCGGGTGTGTCTCGCGTCGGACCCCGGGGCGATCATCACCACGTGCTCGCAGCCGGTGAAGCCGCTCTCAGGATGGGTGAGCGGGTGCTGCGCGTCGACCGCGGCCATGACGGCCTTCCCGGCGGAGATCAGCCGGTCCGCGGCGGCCACCTCGAAGGGGATCTCGAGCTGCTCGAGGTCGACGATGGCGTAGAAGTTCCCGCCGAAGGCAAGATCGCAGGCCAGGGTCCCGTAGCCGGGCACGTCGACTCTCTGGTCCAGGGCGTGGGCGTAGGAGGGGACGTTGCGGATGGTGGCCGAGGTGGCCTTGCCGCCCGCGACCTGCACGTCGACGGTGATCAGGCCGATCGGGGCGTCCAGACGAACCGTGGTGACCGGCTCGGTGACGGCCACCATGCCGGTGTCTACCAGCACGGTCGCCACCCCGATGGTGCCGGCCCCGCACATCGGCAGCACGCCGGTGACTTCGATGAACAGCACGCCCCAGTCGGCGTCGGGGCGTATGGGCGGCTGCAGGATCGCCCCCGACATCCAGCCGCTGCCGCGCGGTTCGCACATCAGCAGGGTGCGCAGCTCGTCAGCATTGTCGAGGAACCAGTGGCGGCGCTCGTCCATGGTCGCGCCGGGGACGGTGGGCGCTCCCCCGGTGACCACCCGCACGGGCAGCCCCTCGACGTGGGCGTCGACGGTATGGATGATCCGGGTGCTTCTCATGCTGTCGGCTCTCGCTCGTGGTCGGTGGTGGCGGCCAGCGCCTGGTACAGGTCCTCGGGGATCTCGACGTGGGTGCGGGGCGGCCTGCGTCGGCCGACGTCGATCCCGAACCGCTCGTGCAGCCGGAGCAGGTGCGTCTCGGCGCGCTCCTCGTAGCCGGGGTCGAAGGCGGTGGGGTCGATGGCCGCGATGAACAGTCCCAGGCGCGGTGAACGCGAGCCGGTGTCGAAGGGGGCGGCGTCCAGGGAGAAGGACCCGCCCGACATCGCGGCGAGCAGCTCGATCATCATCGCGATGTTCGCGCCCTTGTCGCCGCCGAAGGGCAGCAGCGCCCCGGTCAGGGCCGCTGCCGGGTCGATGGTCGGCTGTCCGTCGGCGTCCAGTGCCCAGCCGGGCGGGATGTGCTCGCCGCGCTCGGCGGCCTGCCGGATGCTCACGAAGGCGGTCGCGCTGCTGGCCTGGTCGAACACGCGGGGGCCGGAGCTGTGCGGCAGGGCGAAGGCGAGCGGGTTGGTGCCGGTGACCGCTTCGGTGGAGTCGTAGGCGGCCATCAGCGCCGGAGAGTTCCCGCACACCAGGGCGATGAGTCCCTGCTCGGCGAGGCGGGTGGCGAAGTGGCCCAGCTCCCCGCCGGGGAAGGAGTCGTGGATCGACAGCACGGCGACGCCGCAGCTGCGGGCCGCCTCGACGAGGCAGTCCGCGGCGTGGTCGAAGGCCAGTTGGGCGGCGCCGCGATCCGCATCGACGGTCAGGGCGGCGGCTCGGCGGTGTGTGAGGCGGGGCCGGGCCGTGCCGTTCAGTCGTGTCGTGCGCAGCGCATCGAGGTAGTCGACCAGGTGGGCGGCCCCGACCGCGCTCTTGCCGCGACGTTCGGCGGCGACGGTCGCGGTCGCCAGCGAGGAGGCCAGCTCGGGCGATCCGCCTGCCGCGCGGACGGCATCGGCGCACAGTCGTTCGAGCTCGGGCAGGGACAGCAGACGGGTGGGATGCAGGGAAGCCATGTCCGCTCAGGCTATCGGTGATCACCGGAGCCGGAACGCCTCGGCCCAGTGCGCCGGGTCCACGGTGCGCGGCAGCTGCGCGGGCCGGTAGCCGTGGCGGCGGCAGAATGCGCGGGCCCGGCCCGCCGGCAGCTCTCCGCTGCGCTGCAGGATCTCCTGCAGCCCGCGCCCTCGCCCGGTGAAGATGCGGCGGACGAACTGCTGGTATGCGCGCTGCTCCCGCAGCGACAGCAGCGGCTCGCCGCGGCGGTGGATCAGCAGCAGACCGGAGTCCACGCCGGGTCGCGGCCGGAAGGCCGAGGCGGGCACCCGACGGTCCAGGATGAATTCGAACCAGGGCCACCACTGGGCGGTCATCAGTGTCGCCCCGCCCACTGCGGCGCGTTTGCGGGCGACCTCCCACTGGGTCATCAGCACCGCCCGCTCCCAGCCGCGCCGGGTCAGCAGGTGACGCAGCGCCGCAGTGGTCAGGTGGTAGGGCAGGTTGGCGACCAGGGTGGAGCCTGCGGGCGGGTTGTGTCGCAACAGGTCGCCGTGTCGCACGGTGACGTGCGGGCCGAGCCGGCGGGCGAGCTCGGAGGCCGCGCGCTGATCGATCTCGATCGCCTCGAGGGGTCGGCCGAGCTCGGACAGGGGGACGGTCAGCGCTCCGTCTCCTGGGCCCCATTCGACGATCGGGCCGTCGCGGCGGGCGGCGAGTTCCACGATGCGGGCGATGGTGCGGCGGTCGCGGAGGAAGTTCTGGCCCAGTTCATGGGCTCCGGGATGGTGACGAGGCACGAGGGCTCCTGGGATGGTGCGGGGCCGGGCAGCAGGACGGGCCGCCCGGCAGGGGCCGGGAGCGGCGCGAGATCGTCCAGAGGGTGGTGAAGCGGATCCGCGCCGTCAGCGGCGGCGGATCCGGATGAAGATGGCGTTGATACCCACGAGGAAAACGGTACAGGCACCGGCTGCGACCGGCAACGGAATTCTCGGGCACCGGCGCCGCGGGGATGAACGCGGATCACACCATGCGCCGGCGGACTCGACGCGGGAGGGGCACCGGGGGAAGACTCGGGAGGGGACAGGGCAGGACGAAGGACCGGCGAGGGCCGGCGAGAAGACCCCGAGGAGACCGTCATGAGCACCAGCGACCCATCGTCCGACGCCGCAGCCGTCAACCCCGCCTGGCAGGAGTTCCGGATCCGGCGCGAGCAGGGCCTTTCCGCGCCGCACGGGGTGCTCGCGCAGGTGGCCCTGCACTGGATCGAGCCCGGCGCCGACCCGCAGACCGTCCCGGGGGTGCCCGGACAGTGGCAGCTCACCGCGGACCGGCTGACGGTGACCTGGGAGGGTGAGCAGCTGCGGCTGCTCACCGGGTCACCCGAGGTGGAGGCCGGTGACCAGGACGGGACCCAGCGCGCCACCGTGCTCTCCGCGGCCGATGTGCGCCTGGCCCGCTTCGGGGACGAGGTGGAGATCGAGGTGATCCGGCGCGGGGGTCGCACCGGGCTGCGCATCCTGGACCCCTCGGCCCCGCGCCTGACCGGTTTCACCGGCGTCCCCACCTACCCCTACGACCCCGAACTGGTGGTCACCGGCATCTGGACCGCCCGGCCCGCCATGGTCACCGTCGGCGCCGCCCTGCCGTGGCTCGAGCACGAGCTCCCCTCCCCCGGGGTCGCCACCGTGGAGATCGGCGATCGAGGGCTGGATCTGGTGCTGACCGGGGAGTCCAGCATCCTGTTCACCGATGGGACCTCGGGGTCGACGAGCGCGGACTGGCGTGTGGTCAACGCGGAGCTGGACGGGGAGGCGATCCGGCTGGACCTGAACTACGCCGTCAACCCCCCGGCGGCTTTCAGCGCCTGGGCGACCTGCCCGCGTCCACCGCACGGGAACCACATCCCGGTGCCGGTGCGCGCCGGGGAGCAGCGGGTCGAGCAGACGGAGCGGTGACCGCTCTCGCGGCGCCGCGGGGGACGCCGACGGCATGGCGTTGCAGGCCCGTGGCGGTGCCTCAGCGAGGCCCGGGGCGCGGAGGGTGCGGGATTCGAACCCGCGGTACGGGGTTACCGCACAATGGTTTTCAAGACCACCTCATTCGGCCGCTCTGACAACCCTCCTGGATGTTCCCGTGCCGACCAGAGGGCACCGTGCGCACATCTGATCCTTGCCGGAAGCACCGACGGAGAGCCTATCGTGCCCTCGACGCGTCCTCCATCCAGGAAGGTCCGCGCAGCTGCGAGATGACGGCCGTCGATCGTGCGCATGTCCACCCGATCCGCTGCTCCGCAGCGCCCCGGGATCCGGCACTACGCTGAGGTCGACCGCACCCCGCATCGGGCGTCGGTCCGGGTAGGAGGGAGGGCGCGATGGCATCGCAGGACATCGGTCTGGACCGGTCCCCGTCGGCCGGCGCGCGCCGCACCATCCCCCTGCGGGAGATCACCCTGCCGCACCGCTGTCCCCGCCCGGTGCGGATGCACGTGCTGGCCCGCGCCCCGTACTTCGAGGGGCTCAGCGAGGAAGAGCTGGGCCGGATCGACGATCGCATGCACACCCGCTCGTACGCAGCGGGCGATCCGATCTACCGGGCCGGCGAACGCGCCGAGTACCTCTACGTGGTCGCCGAGGGCCGCGTGAAGCTGTCGCGGACCACGGCGGGCGGCACCGAGACCGTCACCGATCTGCTGGTCCCCGGCGAGCTGTTCGGGGCGATGAGCTCCCTGGGCGAGCCTCACCATCTGCAGTCCGCCTCCGCCCTGGTCGGCAGCTGCGTGCTGCGGATCGGCCAGCGGGACTTCCGGGAGGTCCTGGCCTTTCAGCCACAGGTCGCGCTGCGGGTCCTCGACGATGTCGCCGCCCGCCTGGCGCGCACCCAGTCCGATATCGGCGGTCAGGGCACCGAGACCGTCCCGCAGCGGGTGGCGACCGTGCTGCTCCGACTGGCCGACAAGCTCGGGCAGGACCGCGGGAGCGAGGGCATCATGCTCGAGGTCCCGCTCTCGCGCGCCGACCTGGCGGGGCTGGCCCGCTCCACCCCGGAGTCCGTCTCCCG
>DAHVRS010000429.1 GCA_027322375.1 Brachybacterium sp.
CGGCGAGGACCACCTGGTGGTGCGCGCGCTGCGCCGCGGCCTCGATCACGCGGGCGCCCCGCAGACCGGCCTGCGCCTCACCGCACGGAATCACATCCCGCATGGGCGCGGCCTGGGATCGAGCGCCGCGGCGACCATCGCGGGTCTGCTCCTGGCCCGCGGCATGCTCTCGGATCCTGAGGCGCTGGACGACCAGACCGTGCTCGAGCTCGCCACCGAGTTCGTAGGCCACCCTGACAACGCCGCTCCCGCGCTGCTGGGCGGGGCGGTGCTGTCCTGGATGTCCGGTGTCGGTGCGCGTGCTGTGCCGCTGCGCCTGGGGGAGGACGTGCTGCGCCCGGTGGTGCTGCTGCCGAGTGCGACCCTGTCCACCTTGAGCGCGCGCGGTCTGCTGCCCGCCGAGGTCCCGCACGGCGACGCCGTCGCGAACGCCGCCCGCGCCGCGCTGCTCGTGCACGCCCTGGCGGGGGAGCCGGAGCTGCTGCTCGAGGCGACCGAGGATCGTCTGCATCAGGAGCAGCGGGCCCCGGGCATGCCGGAGTCCGTGGAGCTCATGAGGGTGCTGCGCGCCGAGGGGCACCCCGCGGTGATCTCCGGCGCCGGGCCGTCCGTGCTGGTCCTGCAGGGCCGACGCGCCGAGATCGCTCGGCTGGTGCGACGTTTCGTGGCGGACCCCGCCACGTGGCGGATCGCCGAGGTGCCGCTGCGCCGAGGCGCGGCCGCGCCTGTGGTAGGTTGACCCTGCGTCCAGACGACATCGCACGACGCTGACTCCTGCACCGGACCCCGAGGGGTCGTTCGCAGGTCCGCGTTCCGCGATACTCCCTGATCAGCGCCCCGCACAGCCCTCCCGCACCGTCTTCGACGTGCCTGGCAGGACAGTGCGCCGCCGCTGGCGCACCCCGAATCACACCGGCAGGCCCTCCGCGGATGCCACGCATCGTGGGGGAGAGCCCTGCTCGGACACGCCGTCGCAGCACTCGGAGACATGACGTTCCCGGTGCTGGGCGGTTCCCAGACCACATCAGGATCGGCAGGACCGGTCCGACAGGAAGGATCCCGGGTGAACGACACCACCTCCGGCGCAGACCTCGCGGCCAAGAAGCTCCCCGAGCTGCAGGCCATCGCCGCCGGTCTCGGCATCAAGGGCGCTCGTCGTCTGCGCAAGGGCGAGCTCATCGACGCGATCCGCGGGGGCGGTGCTCCCACTGCGTCCGCTGCCTCCGTGCCCGCCGCCTCCTCCGCTCCTGCGCCCGCGAAGGAGTCCGCTCCGCAGCAGTCCGCTCCGGCGCAGGACGCGCCCGCTGAGAAGGCGCCGGCTGAGAAGGCACAGGCTCAGCAGCCGCAGACCGAGCAGGCGCAGTCCGAGAAGACTCAGCCTGAGCAGGCCTCGACGGCGCAGGCCCCGGCCGAGCAGTCCGACGACTCCGGGCGCTCCCGCTCGCGCTCCCGTTCCCGCGGTGCCTCTCGTGGCGGCGAGTCCCGCAATGCGGAGCAGGCCCCCGATCTCGGCATCGAGCTCCCGCTGCCGCAGCGCGACGAGAACACGCAGCAGGATGGCGAGCGCCGCTCGCGCTCCCAGGAGCAGCACGGCGAGTCCCGCGAGCATAACCGCGGTGACCAGCAGCGTCGCGAGCAGAACCGTGGCGATCAGCACCGCGGCGACCAGAACCGCGGTGACCAGAACCGTGGCGGGCAGCGCCGCCGGCTCGAGGACATCGAGCTGCCGGACCGCTCCGGCGGCGGTGACGATGACCGTCAGGGCGGCGACTACGACGATGACCGTCGGGGCCGCTCTCGCAGCCGCAACCGCTCCCGTGACCGCAAGCGTCGCGGCCGTGGCGACTCGGGCTCGTCGCAGCAGCAGGGTGGCTCGCAGCACGACGACCACGAGGTGCGCGAGGGCGACGAGCTGATGACCATTGCGGGCATCCTCGATATCCGCGACAACAACGCCTACGTGCGCACCACCGGCTACCTGCCCGGCCCCAGCGATGTCTACGTGACCATGAACCAGGTCAAGAAGGCGGGCCTGCGCAAGGGCGATGCGATCGTCGGCCAGGTCAAGGCCCCGCGCGATGGCGAGGAGCCCCAGGTCGAGCAGCAGCACTACGGCGGCCGCAACCGCCGCGGCAAGGGCGGCAGCAACCACTCGAAGTACGCGGCCCTCGTGCAGGTCGACACCGTCAACGGCATGCCGCCGGAGCGCGCCCGCCAGCGCGTGGACTTCTCGAAGCTGACCCCGCTGTACCCGGATGAGCGCCTGCGCATGGAGAGCTCGCAGACCGCGCTCGCGCCGCGCATCATCGACCTCGTCTCGCCGATCGGCAAGGGCCAGCGCGGCCTCATCGTCGCGCCCCCGAAGGCCGGCAAGACGATCATCATGCAGCAGATCGCGAACGCGATCACCATCAACAACCCCGAGGTCCACCTCATGGTCGTGCTCGTCGACGAGCGCCCAGAGGAGGTCACGGACATGCAGCGCACGGTCAAGGGCGAGGTCATCGCCTCGACCTTCGACCGTCCCGCCTCGGACCACACCATCGTCGCCGAGCTCGCGATCGAGCGTGCGAAGCGCCTGGTGGAGATGGGCCGCGACGTGGTCGTGCTGCTGGATTCCCTCACCCGCCTCTCGCGCGCCTACAACCTGGCCGCTCCGGCCTCGGGCCGCATCCTCTCCGGTGGTGTGGACGCCTCCGCGCTCTACCCGCCGAAGCGCTTCTTCGGTGCGGCGCGCAACATCGAGCACGGCGGGTCGCTGACCATCCTCGCCTCCGCGCTGGTGGAGACCGGATCGAAGATGGACGAGGTGATCTTCGAGGAGTTCAAGGGCACCGGCAACATGGAGCTGCGCCTGTCCCGTCACCTCGCGGACAAGCGGATCTTCCCGGCCGTGGATGTCAACTCCTCCGGCACCCGCCGCGAAGAGGCACTCATGGGCAAGGAGGAGCTGGCCATCATGTGGAAGCTCCGCCGCGTGCTGGGCTCCCTCGAGCAGCAGCAGGCGCTCGAGATGCTCATGGAGCGGGTCAAGAAGACCCAGTCCAACGCCGAGTTCCTGATGGCGGTCCAGAAGAACACCCCGAGCGTCCAGCGCACCACCGACTGACGCACGCGCGGCGGTCTCGAGCCGCAGTCCGACTCCTCGGACCAGGACATCGGCCGACGGGCCGTCCCGCACCACTTCGCGGTGGGCGGGACGGCCCGTCGGCCGTTCCAGGAGGCGCATCAGCGATGCGCTCGCGGAGCCTCAGCCCTTGATCGCCCCAGCGGCGATATTGGCGATGAAGTGCCGCGCCCCGATGATGAACACTCCGATCAGGGGCACCACGCTGATCAGCGCCCCGGCCATCACCATCCCGTAGTCGGTGAGATACAGGGAGTTGAGGTTCTGCAGCGCGGTCTGGAGGGTCTGCCGCTCCGGGTTCACGAGCACGATCAGCGGCCACACGTAGTCGTTCCATGCGCCGATGAAGGTGAAGATGCCCAGGAACGCCAGACCACCGCGCAGCAGCGGCACCGCGACCCGCCAGTAGGTGGTGAAGAAGCCGGCGCCGTCGATGCGCGCGGATTCCACGAGCTCATCGGGGATGGTGGCGGCCGCCATCTGGCGCAGCAGGAAGATGCCGAAGGCGTTCGCGGCGCCCGGCACTATGAGCGCCTGCAGGGTGCCCACCCAGCCGATCTCGGACATGAGGATGAAGCTCGGCACGAGCGAGAGGCTGCCTGGCACGAGCATCGTCGCGATCAGCAGGATGAACAGCACGTTCTTTCCCGGGAAGTCGAACTTCGCGAACGCGAAGGCGGCGAGCGAGTCGAAGAACATCACCAGCACCGCGCAGGCCGCGGAGACGATGATCGTGTTGCCGAGAGCCTGGAGCAGGTCGACGCTCTGGACCACATTGCGCACGTTCTCGATGAAGCTGTTGCCGAAGGTGAGCTTCGGCGGGTAGCCGAAGATCTCCGCCGTGGTCGATGTCGACATCACCACGAGCCAGTAGAACGGGAAGATCGACAGCAGCACGCCGACGATCACGCACAGGTGCACCACGAGCTTGCTCACGAGCGAGCGCGCGCCGTAGTGCGGGCTGATGGCGCGGTCCGCGGGGGCGCCACCGGCCTCGGTGGTGCGGGGCAGGGGAGGGGCGGTGGTCATCGGCGGGGCTCCTTCCGCGCGCGGGGCTTACGGGCCTCCGCATCGCCGCGCCCGGAGACAAGGCGCCAGTTGATGACGGCGAACACCGCGGCGATGAGGAACAGCGCCCAGGCGATCGCCGAGCCGTATCCGAAGTCGAACTGGGTGAAGGCCTGGTTGTACTGGTAGAGCACGATCGTCATGCCGGCCTCGCCCGCGCCGCCGCCGTTGCCCAGCAGCACCTGCGGCTCGGTGAACAGGCTCAGCCCGCCGATGGTGGAGGTGATGACGGTGAACAGGATGATCGGGCGCATCAGCGGGATCGTGATCCGGAAGAAGACCTGCACGAGGCTCGCCCCGTCCACCCGGGCGGCGTCGTAGAGATCGGTGGGGATCGACTGCAGGCCCGCGAGGTAGATGATCGCGTTGTAGCCGGTGAACCGCCAGATCACCATCACGGCGATGGTGATCTTGATGCCCCAGGGGCTGGACAGCCACGGCACCGCGTCCAGGCCCAGCGCGGTGAGCGCGGAG
>DAHVRS010000447.1 GCA_027322375.1 Brachybacterium sp.
GGCCCTGGGCATCTCGGAGCACAGCGCCCTCCCCGCGCACTGCCTCGGAGACGAGATGGGCGCCGGGGGTCGCGGTGGGATGGAACTGGAAGCGGGTGAGGTCGGCGAGCGCGGCGCCGGCGCGGGCCGCCGCGGCGACCCCGTCACCGGTCGCGCCGGCAGGGTTCGTCGTGCGGGAGAAGAGCTGGCCGGCGCCTCCGGTGGCGAGCAGGACCGCGTCGGCACGGTGCGCGAAGAGCGTCCCGTCGGCCGCACGCAGGAGGGCGCCGACCACGCGCCCGTCCTCGACGAGCAGGTCGACGAGCGCGGTGTGCTCGCGCACCTCGATCCGGGAATTCCGCGCGGAGCGCAGCGTCGCCATGAGCGCGGCCTGGATCGCGGCACCGGTCGCGTCGCCGCCCGCGTGGAGGATGCGGGGACGGGAGTGTGCGCCCTCGAGGCCGAGGCCCGGATCGAAGACCACCCCCCGCTCCCGCAGCTCCGCGATCACGGCAGGCGCCGTCTCACACAGCAGGCGGATCCCTGCCTCATCACCCAGCCCGCCACCTGCAGCGAAGGTGTCCGCAGCGTGCGCGGCGGGGCTGTCGGCCGGATCGATCGCCGCCGCGATGCCACCCTGGGCACGGGCGGTAGCGCCGTCGTCGAGCGCTCCCTTGGACACGAGAACCACGTCGGTGCGGCCCGCGAGGCGCAGCGCGGCGGTGAGCCCGGCGATACCGGAGCCGACGATGAGGACGCTCACGGGCGGGCGGCGAGCATGCGCTCGAGGGCGAGGCGGGCGGGCTCGGCGACCGAGGGGTCCACGGAGATGCGGTTGACGATCTCGCCGCGCTGCAGCGACTCGAGGACCCAGGCGAGATAGCCGGGGTGGATGCGGTACATCGTCGAGCAGGGGCACACCACCGGGTCGAGGCAGAACACGGTGTGCTGCGGGTTCTGCGCGGCGAGGCGCTGGACCAGGGTGATCTCGGTGCCGATCGCGAAGGTCGTCGGCTCACTCGCCTCCTCGATCGCGCGGCGGATGATGTCGGTGGAGCCGGACTCGTCGGCCGCGTCCACGACCGGCATCGGGCACTCGGGGTGGACGATCACGCGCACTCCGGGGTGCTCGGCGCGGGCCTTGTCGATCTGGTCGACGGTGAAGCGCTTGTGGACGGAGCAGAAGCCGAACCAGAGCAGCACCTTGGCTTCCCGCAGCGCCTCGGGCGTGTTCCCGCCGAGGGGCCGGTTCGGGTTCCACATGACCATTTCGTCGAGGCCGATGCCCATGGCGCGGGCGGTGTTGCGGCCCAGGTGCTGGTCGGGCAGGAACAGGACGCGCTGGCCGCGGGCGAAGGCCCACTCGAGCACGGTGGCGGCGTTCGAGGAGGTGCACACGATCCCGCCGTGGCGGCCCACGAAGCCCTTGATCGCCGCGGAGGAGTTCATGTAGGTCACGGGGATGACGTCCTCGGCGAGCTCGCCGAGCTGCTCCCAGCAGTCCTCGACCTGGTCGATGTCGGCCATGTCCGCCATCGAGCAGCCGGCGGCGAGGTTCGGGAGGATCACGGCCTGCTCGGGCCGGGAGAGGATGTCCGCGGTCTCGGCCATGAAGTGCACGCCGCAGAACACGATCGCCTCGGCCTCGGGGTGGGATTTCGCGGCGGTGGCGAGCTGGAAGGAGTCGCCCACGTAGTCGGCGTGGGCGACGACCTCGTCGCGCTGGTAGAAGTGCCCGAGGATGACCACGCGGGAGCCGAGGGCCTCCTTCGCGGCGCGGATCCGGTCATGCAGCTCCTCCTCGGAGGCTGTGCGGTACTCCTCGGGGATCTCGCCCTGGCGCGGGGCGGCCAGCGGGATCCGGTCGCCCATCGAGGCGCCGGGGCCGTAGCTCGGCGGCTCGGCATCGATCACCCACGGGTCGGTGAGCAGGCGGGTGGAGCAGCTGGTCGCGGCGTTGGGTGCAGAGCTCGTGGCAGAGGTGGTCGCGGTCATGAGCGGGGAACCGTTCTGTAGAGGCGGGCGGGGCGGTGGCGGCCGCCGGTGCGGAACTCGTCGGTGGCGACGAGTTGGCCGGTGGACTCCATCTGGCGGCGGAAGTTCGCCGGGTCGAGGGGGCGCTGGAGGACGGCCTCGTGCACGCCGCGCAGCTCGGCGATGGTGAAGGTCGGGCCCAGGAATGAGGCGGCGATCTGCGAGTACTCGACCTTGTTGCGCAGGCGCCACAGGGCGTACTCGACGATCGCTGAATGGTCGAAGGCAAGCTCGGGCAGCTCGTCGGCGAGGAACCAGCGGACGTTGACGGCGTCGGCGACGGTG
>DAHVRS010000458.1 GCA_027322375.1 Brachybacterium sp.
GGGGGAGAGGATCTGCATGTAGCGGGCGAGGACCACGAGCTCGATGTCGTGCTCGACGATCGCCTCGCGCACCCGGTCCTCGAAGGCGGCCTTCTCCTCCGGGGAGGTGATCGGGCGGTGCTCGAAGGGCACGCCGTGGAACTCGGCGAAGCGGGCCGGGGTGTCATGGTTCGCGAGCACGAGCGGCACCTCGATGGGGAGGTGGCCGGCGGAGGTCTGGTAGAGCAGGTCGTTCAGGCAGTGCGTCGACTTCGAGGTGAGCACGAGGGTGCGCATCGGCCGGCCCACCTCGTCGACCGTCGCCTCGATCGCGAAGCGCTCGATCGTCGGCGCGATCGCGGCGCGGACCTCGTCCGCCGTGGCGGCGGTGTCGATCTCCACGCGCATGTAGAAGCGGTGCGAGTCCCCGCTCTCGAACTGGCGGCTCTCGGCGATATTGCCTCCCACCGCGACGATCGCGCCGGTGATCGCGTGGACGATGCCGGGCTGATCCGCGCACACGAACGTGAGCACGTAGCGTTGCGTGGGGGTGGAGGCGTCAGAGGCGGGCAGAGCAGTGGTCATGGGGCGAGTGTAGGAGCGACTCGGCACCGCGCGCCGCTCGACCTGCGCCGACGGGCCGCCGCTGCCGCACACCTCACGTCCCGCCCCGCGCTGCGCCTGCGGTCGACGGACTTCGCCGTCGGCCCCCGAGCAGAGACGGCGCCTCCCGGAGGTCCCGGGAGGCGCCGTCTCAAGCGACTGGTCAGCGCGGGGATCAGTCCTGCGCGCCCCGGATCAGGTCCGCGGCACGCTCACCGATCAGCATCGTGGTGATGTTTGGGTTCACCGCCACCAGCTGCGGCATGATCGAGCCGTCCACGACCCGCAGCCCCGTCACGCCCTTGACCCGCAGCTGCGGATCCAACGGCGACATCTCGTCGTCGGGAGCACCCATCCGCACCGAGCCCGCCGGGTGGTACACGGTGTTGTGGGTCTTCGAGACGTACTCGGCGATCTCCTCATCGGTCTGGACGTCCTCGCCCGGGAACAGCTCCCGGCCGCGGTAGGCGTCCATCCCGGACTGGGCGACGATCTCGCGGGCCTTGCGGATCCCCGCGACAGCCACGCGCATGTCGTGGCCCTCCTCGTCCGTGAAGTAGCGCGGATCGACCTTCGGCTTGTCGCGGTAGTCGATCGAGCGCAGGCGCACCGTGCCGCGGGAGCGGGCATGAGTGACGTTCGGGGTCAGGGCGAAGGACTCCGGGGAGGTGGGATAGCCCTGGCGGCGAGTGTGCATGTCGAAGGGCACCGAGCCGTAGTGCATCATCAGGTCCGGCAGGTCCAGACCCTCCTCGGTGGGGGTGAAGATCCCGATCTCCCACCACTGGGTGGACTCGCGGGTCATCGTCTGCGTGGACTCCCAGGAGATGACCGCCTCGGGATGATCCTGCAGGTTCGAGCCGACGCCGGGGGAGTCCACGCGCACCTCGATGCCCACCTCGCGCAGGTGCTCGGCAGGACCGATCCCCGAGAGCATCAGCAGCTTCGGCGAGTCGATCGCGCCGGCGGAGAGGATGACCTCCTTGCGCGCGTGCATGATCGAGGCGCGGTCGAAGGCGTTGTCGATGTACTGCACGCCCGTGGCCCGCTGCTCCTCGTCGAAGAGCACCTGCATGACCTGGTGGCCGGTGAGGACGTGGAGGTTCTTCCGGTCCTGGATCGGGTGGAGGTAGGAGACGGAGGAGGAGGCGCGCGTGCCGTCGGCCTTGCGGTTGACCTGGAACCAGTTCGCGCCGTTGACCACGGTCTGGAAGTCGTTGAAGCGGGCACGGGGGATCCCTGCCTGCTCGCACGCATCCAGCAGGGCGATGCCCAGCTTGTCGTCGGCCGGGGCGTCCATCAGCTCGACGGGGCCGGAGTCGCCGTGGCCGGCTCCCTCGCGGTCGCGGTTGTTCTCGAGCCGCTCGATGAGGGGGAGCATGTCCTTCGCACCCCAGCCCTCGGCGCCCATCTGCTCCCACAGGTCCATGTCCTCCGCCGGCGGGTGGAACGCGATGCAGGAGTTGTGGGAGGAGCAGCCGCCGAGCACCTTCGCCCGCGCATGGCGCATGAAGGAGTTGCCGTTCTCCTGCGGCTCGATCGGGTAGTCCCAGTCCAGCCCGGACTCCAGCAGCTCGGGCCAGCGCTTCAGCTCCAGCACCTCCTCGTGGTCGAGGTCGTGCGGGCCTGCCTCGAGCAGGGCCACTTCGAGGCTCGGGTCCTCGCTCAGCCGCGCGGCGACCACCGCACCGGCGGAGCCTCCGCCGACCACGATGTAGTCGTACTCGCCGATGGGGTTCTCGGACGTGAGGTCCTTCTGGGTCATCTCTCCTGCTTCCTGGTGAACGGGTGCGACCGGTTGCGCTGCCCCGCACGGTGCCGTGCGGGGCAGCGCGTGATGGTCAGTGCTTGCGGGGGAACCAGCCGGAGACGGCCGGCTCGGTGTTGAGGTAGATGTGCTTGGCCTCGGTGTACTCCTCGAGACCGGTGGGGCCGAGCTCGCGACCGAATCCGGACTTCTTGAACCCGCCCCACTCCGCCTGCGGCAGGTAGGGGTGGTAGTCGTTGATCCAGATCGTGCCGTGGCGCAGCGCGCGCGAGACCCGGTTCGCGGTGCCCGCGTCGGAGGTCCACACCGCGCCGGCCAGGCCGTACTCGGTGTCGTTCGCGATCGCGATCGCCTCCTGCTCGGTCGAGAAGGTCTCCACCGTGATCACCGGGCCGAAGCCCTCCTCGATGACCGCCGGGTTCTGGGCCGTGCAGTGGTCCAGCACCGTCGGGGCGTAGAAGAAGCCCTGCTCGTGCTCAGGGCCGCCCCAGTGCCCGCCGGTGCGCAGCCGCGCGCCCGCCGCGACGCCCCGCTTGACGTAGTCGGTGACCTTGTCGCGGTGGGCTTTCGAGATCAGTGGGCCGGTCTCGGCGCTCTCGTCGAAGGGGCCGCCCATGACGATGTCCTCGGCGCGGGCGACGAGGTCGTCGACGAACCGCTCGGCGATCGACTCGTGCACGATCAGGCGCGTCCCGGCCGAGCACACCAGGCCCGAGTCGAGGAAGCCGGCGTTCAGTGCGTTGTCCAGCGCCGCCTCGTAGTCGGCGTCGGCGAAGACGACGTTGGGGTTCTTCCCGCCGAGCTCGAGGGCGACCTTCTTGATGTCCTTCGCCGCGGCCTCCGCGATCCGGCGCCCGGTCACGAGCCCGCCGGTGAAGGAGACCAGGTCGATCTCGGGATGGGAG
>DAHVRS010000461.1 GCA_027322375.1 Brachybacterium sp.
CCGGCATGTTCAACACCTTCCAGAACGAGGAGTGGCTGAAGGGCGAGTCCCCGGTGATCGGCTCCGGCATCGGCGGCCTGCCCGTCGACGTCGAGCCCGGCCCCGGCTTCGTCCAGGCCGGTCTGGACTCGATGTTCCCCGGCGCAGGCCCGACCTTCATCGCCATCGCGCTGTCGTTCTTCGTGTTCACCACGATCGTGGCCTACTACTACATGGCCGAGGTGAACCTGAACTACCTCACCCGCAAGATGAAGAACCGGACCCTGGCTCGCGCCCTGTTCCGCATCCTGCAGGGCCTGGTCCTCGTCTCCGTCGCGTACGGCGCCGTCACCACCGCGGGCTCCGCCTGGGGCCTCGGCGACATCGGCGTGGGCTCGATGGCCTGGCTGAACATCATCGGCGTCCTCTTCCTGCAGGGTCCGGCGCTGAAGGCGCTGAAGGACTACCGCCAGCAGAAGAAGCAGGGTCTGGATCCGCAGTTCGATCCGCGCAAGCTCGGCATCGAGGGCGCGACCTTCTGGGAGCTGCGGGCCGACGGCCACCAGCTCCAGGGCAAGTCCGGTGAGGAGCTGCCGCCTGAGCAGCTCGGCATCGACAGCCGCAGCTGACGCCATCACATATCGGCCGACGGGGCCGGTCGGGGTTCTCCTCCGACCGGCCCCGTCGTCATGTCGCCGACAGCACGTGACTGTTCAGGCGACTCTCTTGCTCAGGCCAGGCGCTGCGCCGGGGACTGGGTGAGGTTCGGGTCGGTCTCGGGGATCTCGCCGAGGACCTCGTCGATGCGGGCCTTCACCTCCGCGTCGAGCACCACGCCCGCCGCCTTGACGTTCTCGGTGACCTGCTCGGGGCGGGAGGCACCGATGATGGCCCCGGCGACGTTGCCGTTGCTGAGCACCCACGCGACGGCGAGCTGCGCTGGGGTGAGGCCCAGCTCCTCCGCGATCGGCAGCAGGCCCTGGACGGCGGTGAGCACCTCGTCGTTCAGGAAGCGCTTGATCATGTCCGCGCCGCCCTTCTCGTCACGGGCGCGGGAGCCCTCGGGCGCCGGGGTGCCAGGGAGGTACTTGCCGGTGAGGATGCCCTGCGCGACCGGGGACCACACGATCTGGGAGATGCCCAGCTCGCGGGAGGTCGGCACGATGCGCTCCTCGATGACCCGCCACAGCATCGAGTACTGGGGCTGGTTGGACACGAGCTGGATCCCGAGCTCGCGGGCGAGCTGGTGGCCGGCGCGCAGCTGGTCCGCGTTCCACTCGGAGACGCCGATGTAGAGGGCCTTGCCGGAGTGGACGACGTCGGCGAACGCCTGCATCGTCTCCTCGAGCGGAGTCGCGTAGTCGTAGCGGTGGGCCTGGTAGAGGTCCACATAGTCGGTCTGCAGACGGCGAAGCGAGCCGTCGATCGACTCGCGGATGTGCTTGCGGGACAGGCCCGTGTCGTTGTGGCCCTTGGGGCCGGTGGGGAAGTACACCTTGGTGAGGATCTCGAGCGACTCGCGCCGCTCGCCCTTCAGCGCCTCGCCGAGGACGACCTCGGCGGCGGTGTTGGCATAGGTGTCCGCCGTGTCGAAGGTGGAGATGCCGGCGTCGAGCGCCGCGCGCACGCAGGCCCGAGCCCGGTCGTCCTCCACCTGGGAGGCGTGGGTGAGCCAGTTGCCGTAGATGATCTCGCTGATCTTGAGGCCGGAGCGGCCGAGGTGGCGGTGTTCCATGCGCTCCACCCTATGTCCGCAGGCCCGGGTCTATCCTGGTGGTCCGCGTCACAGTCGCCGCTGGCGGCTGCTCCGCCCGCCGACCGGCAGCCGTGCTCGCCACCTGGCGGCCGTGCCGTGCACCCTGGCGACCGATGGCCCGTCGGCCGCCGCTCTGGAAGGAGACGCTCATGACCGACACCTCCACCACGCCCGCCCCCCAGGCCGGGCACCCGCCCGCGCCGCCGCTGCCGGAGCCGACCCCGTCGGACGACGTCCTCGAGATGGAGCCGACGATCGAGGGCGAGGATTTCTCCCGCGTCGCGTTCACCGCCGCCGCGGTCACTCAGATCCAGCGGCTCATCGACCGCAACGGCCCGCTGATGTTCCACCAGTCCGGCGGCTGCTGCGACGGCTCCTCCCCCATGTGCTACCCGGAGGGTGACTTCCTCACGGGCGACGCGGACGTGCGGATGGGCCACCTCGAGGTGCCGCTGCCCGACGGCACCACCAGCCCGCTCGACTTCTGGATGAGCCGCGAGCAGTTCGCGTACTGGCGCCACACCCACCTCACGATCGACCTGGTCGACGGGCGCGGCGGCGGGTTCAGCCTCGAGACGCCGGACGGGAAGAGGTTCCTCACCCGGTCACGGCTGATCGAGAGCTGACGGGCAGGCGAGGCGCTCGCTCCCCGCCGCGGCCGTGCTGCGCACACCGAACGTGCAGCTCCACCCCACGAAGATGTTCGTCTAGCCGCTGGCGAACGGCTCCCCGGGACCGACGCCACCGGGCACGACGGCCATCCATGATGCCCGGGTGAGCTGCGCCCCCGACGGGAGTCTCAGGCGACGAGCTGCGCCACCGCCGGCAGCGTCACGGTCATGACCAGGGCGTTCAGCACCATCGCGGCGCTGGACCAGCCGCCGGAGACGGTCGATTCGCCGAGCACCCGCGAGGTGCCGATGCCGTGGGAGGTCATCCCGACCGCGAAGCCGCGCGCCCGCTCGTCCCGCACCCGCACGAGGCTCAGCAGCGCCGGCCCCACCACGGCGCCGAGCACCCCGGAGATCAGGGTGAGCACCACGGCCATCGGCACGGACGCCCCGAGAGCGTCGGCGATCGAGAGCCCCACCGGGGAGGTGACCGAGCGGGGCAGGGCCGCGCGGAGCATCGCGTCGTCGGCCCCGAGAGCGACCATCGCGCCGACGGTCACGGAGATGCTCACCGCCCCGCCGACCACGAGCGTCGCCACCACGGCCGGGGCGGAGGAGGCCAGCGCGTGCCCGTTGCGCAGCAGCGGCAGGGCGAGGGCGACGGTCGCCGGACCCAGCAGCAGGGTCAGCAGCGCGACCTGCTGCATGTAGAGGTCGTACGGCATCCCCGTCAGCTGCAGCACGGCGGCCACGCCGATCACGGTGACCAGCACCGGGGAGAGCAGACCAGGACGGCCCAGGCGCTGGTAGAGCCACAGCGAGCACAGGTAGGTCGCGAGGGTGAGGCTCAGCCCGAACACGGGCAGCTCGTACAAGGCGCTCATACGGTCGCCTCCCCCGTCTCGGCGTCGCCGGGCGCGGGCCCGTCGGCCGCTGAACGGCGCCGGTCCTGGCGGCGCAGCAGGGCCTGGAGCAGCAGCCCGGCCACGATCAGGGTGAGCACGAAGGAGCCGCCGACGGCGAGCGCGATCGGCAGCGCGTTCTCGGCGAGGTTCTGCAGCTCGAGCACGATCCCCACGCCGGGCGGCACGAACAGCAGCTGCAGGTGCTGCAGGAGCGGGGTCGCGGCCGGGTCGGCAAGACGCACCACGGCGCGGGTGGGGCGCAGCAGGCCGAGCACGACGATCAGCACGAGCCCGAGGACCACGCCGGGGATCGGCAGGCCCAGCAGGGTCTCGAGGGCGAGGCCCACCATCTGGGCGAGCAGGAGGATCACGAGGCCCAGCAGCACCGGGGGGAGGAGGGCGGCGCGGGACATGCGCCCCATGGTGCCATCGGCGCGGCCCCCGACTGCACCGGGTCCGCCGTGGGAGCCTCTGTCTGTGCACCTACCCGCGCCCCAGTCTGCGCCCCTCGCCTCCCCACTGCCCGGCGAGCGCTGAGCGCCGCGGGTCAGCCGGCGGGCGTGGTCAGCCGCTCGTGATGCCAGCCCTCGGCACCGAGGCGGTAGCCGATGCGCACGTGCTTGCGGTCCAGGCGGGACTGGGTGAACTCCCAGCGTGCGGGCTGCAGCGCGTAGACCTGCCAGTCCGGGTTCGGCACGCCGTCGTAGGTGGGGCGGGAGGCCCAGTCTGCCTGCGAGATAGCTTCGTCCAGCGCCTCGACCTCGCCGCCGACCCACACCTGCCGCCCGCTCTCGCGCCAGAAGAAGGTCATCGCGGCCCGCGGATCGGCCGCGAGCTGCTGCCCCTTGCGGGAGGTGCGATGCGTGGAGATGTGCAGGCCGCGGGCGTCGAGATCCTTGAGGATGAGGGTGCGGGCCGCTGGCGCCCCGTCCTCGGTAAGGGTCTGGAAGGTCATGGCGTGCGGCTGCCGGGCACCGCTCGCGATCGCGTCCTCGAGCCAGGCGAGGAACAGGGCCGACGGATCCTCGGGGAGCGCGTCCGGGTCGAGGCCCGGCATATCGTCCGGGAAGGACGGGAGGGCGCGGAGACGGTCGGCGAGCTCGCTCATCCCGCCATCCTCCCGCTCCCACCCGGGATTGTCAGGTTCCGAACCACCCACGCCCCGGATCCGGTTCAGAACCTGACAATCCCGCGCACAGGGGACGGCCGGCTCCGCGGGCACCATCACAATGTCGGGTTCCGCAGTCGATATCACCCGTCGGCCGGGAGATCGAGACGTGGCGTGATGCTCCTATAGCGCGAAATGGGAGCAGGGAGCAACGTCTCGGTGCCGATTGGCAGGCGGGGTCAGTCGAAGTACCCGGGCACGTCGATCGCGCCACCAGCCGCCTCGAACTCCTCGGCGATGGCGGCGGCGAGCGAGGGGTCGTGCAGCACGTCGAGCACGGTCGCGGCGAGGCCGTAGGCCCCGTCGGCCGCGGCGGCGCGCGCCTCCTCGGAGACGGCGCACTCCGCGAACTCGCGCGTGTGCAGCGCGATGTGGGAAGGCGCGATCTTGATGACCGGGTGGATGCCAGGCACGCGATAGCTGACGTTGCCGAAGTCGGTGGACGCGGCGAGGGACGGGGAGACGACGCCCAGCGGCAGCGGGTCGCGGCCGCGTCGGCGCTGCGCTTCCACCCAGCGCCCGGTCAGCGCCTCGTTCGTGCGCACCGGGAGGGAGGGCGGGTGCTCGTCCCAGCGGATCGTGACGCCCACGCCGGCCATGAGTGCGGCGCCGCGTGCCACGTCCTCGACGCGGCGGGAGAGGTCCTTGAGGGTCTCCGGGCGCTGCGAGCGGACGTAGAGGTCGAGCTTCGCGTGGTCGGGGATGACGCTGGCCCGATCCCCGCCCTCGCGGATCACGGCGTGGACCCGGTCGGTGGGCGGCGTCTGCTGCCGCATCAGGCCGATGCCCTGGTACATCAGGCTCGCCGCGTCCACGGCGTTGCGGCCCATGTACGGCTGGGCCGAGGCGTGCGCGGTGCGGCCGTGGAACTCGACGGAGAGGGTGCGCCGGCCCAGCCACACCTGGTCGGCGAGGTCGTAGCCGTAGGGGTGGGCCATCACAGCGGCGTCGAGGCCGTCGAAGGCGCCTTCGCGGGCCATGTGCTCCTTGCCGGTGTGCCCCTCCTCGGCGGGGGTTCCCAGCAGCACCACACGACCGGGCACGGCGGCGGGGTCGTCCGTCGCGAGCGCGGCGAGCGCCAGGAAGGCGCCCACGCCCATCACGGCGATGACGTTGTGGCCGCAGCCGTGACCCACGCCGGGCAGCGCGTCGTACTCGGCGAGGATCCCGAGCGTCGGGGCGTCCGGAGCGTCGCCTCCCGCGCCGACGATCTCGGCGCGCAGCGCGGTCTCGAGCCCGTGGACGCCCACCTGCGCGTCGATCCCGTCGTCGGCGAGGACATCGGCGAGGGCGCGCACGGAGCGGTGCTCCTCGAAGGCGACCTCGGGATGCGCGGCGAGGTCGAGCATCACCTCCACCATCTCCGCGGCGTCCGCGGCAACAGCGCGCTCGAGGCGGTCATGCAGCTCGGAGGGGGCGCCGGCGAAGGCAGAGCCGGGATGGGCGGCGGTGCGCATCGCCGCCTGGCGCTCCTCGTCGAGCTGGTCGAGATAGGCGGTGGAGGCCTCGGTGGGTGAGGCATCGGACCGCGTGTTCTGGGGTCGCACCATGCGGATGAGGATATGCACGACCGGACCCGATGCGCCGCGTTGCGCGGGTCGTCGCCACTCGTCGTCCAGGCGCCGACGGCGTCACACGCCGCGCCGCGGAGGTGGTGAAGTCCGCCGTATCACGGGCTCGCGCACCCGAGGAGGGCGCTGCGGGCGCGGGCAGGGGCGCTGCAGGCGCGGGCAGTCGACGCTCGAGATCACGCACCCCGCTCCCCTCCTCTCGTCGTCCCCGACGCCCCGTCCTCCTACGATGGGGCGGCGGGGGCGAGTATCATCCGTGCACGATGTGCGGTCGGCCACCCGAACCGGCGCGCTCCTCCGAGGCCCTCGCACGGTCGCGAGAACCGCGGACGCTGCGACGGGCCCTGCCGCC
>DAHVRS010000470.1 GCA_027322375.1 Brachybacterium sp.
AGCTGGACCCCGCAGGCCGCGAGCCCGCGCGCCGGCTGACCCGCTCGGAGAAGGGCGAGTCCGGGCCGCGGCCCGGCCCGGACGGCGCGGGGCTGTTCACCTCTGCCCGCCCCGACCCTGCGGGCGGCGGGTTCGAGGACAAGCCCGGGATCTGGCGCCTGCCCGCGACGGGCGAGGCGGAGCTCGTCGCCTCCGCGCCCGGCGGGCTCGAGCTGCTCGCTGTCGCCGAGGACGGCACGATGCTCGGCGCGACCTCTGTGCTGCCCGGCGGCACCCTCGAGGACGACGCCGAGCGCCGCACCGCCCGTAAGGACGCGAAGCGCACCACGATCTGGCACACCGGCATGCCGATCCGGCTGTGGGACCACGAGATCGGCGACCAGGAGCGCCACCTCGTGCTCATTACCCCGGACGGGGAGCTCACCGACCTCACCCCAGGCGTCGGCACGGTCCCGTTGAGCTCCGCCTCCGCGGACCTCTCCCCCGATGCCCGCACCGTCGTCACCTCGTGGACGCGCCGCGTCACTGGCGGTGAGACTCGCAGCGATCTCGTGCTGCTCGACGTCGCCTCCGGCGAGCGCACCGCGCTGCTCACCGCGGATGACGAGGCGCAGTTCTCCTCCCCGTCCTTCTCGCCCGACGGGACGCGGCTCGTCTACGTCCGCTCCACGCTCTCCTCCCCCACCGAGACGAGCCTGTCGCGCCTGGAGATCCGCACTCTCGACGGCGGTGAGACGGTCACGGCCGAGCTCGGCGACCTCACCCCGAGCGACCTCGAATGGGCCGACGCCTGGACCCTGCTGGTCGCCGGTGACCTGCACTCCTCCGGCGCGATCCTCCAGGTCGACGCTGCGACCGGCGAGTCCCGCACCCTCGCAGGGGACGGAGTCTTCTCCTCCCTCTCCGTTGCCGAGGACGGCACCGTCTATGCGCTGCGCAGCGACGTCGGCACCCCGCCGCGGCCGGTGCGGATCGCGGCCGACGGGTCTGTCACGGAGCTGCCCGCCCCGGGGGCCGTCGGCGCCCTGCCGGGCACTCTCGAATGGGTCTCCACCGACGTGGATGGGATCGAGGTGGGCGGCTGGCTGTGCCCGCCGGCGAGCGCGAGCGCCGCCGAGCCGGCACCGGTCATGCTGTGGATCCACGGCGGCCCGCACGGCTCCTACAACGCGTGGAGCTGGCGCTGGTGCCCCTGGTTCGCGGTCGAGGCCGGATACGCGGTGCTGATGCCGGATCCGGCGATGTCCACCGGCTACGGGGACGCGGGGCTGAACCGGGGCTGGCCGCGCCGGCCCGACATCGTCTTCCACGAGTGCGAGACGCTGCTGGACGCGGTGCTCGAGCGGGCGGAGCTGGACGGGACGCGAACGGCGATGCTCGGTGCGTCCTTCGGCGGGTTCATGGCGAACTGGATCGCGGGGCACACCGACCGCTTCGACGCGATCGTCTCCCATGCGGGGCTGTGGGCGCTGCCGCAGCAGCACCGCACCACCGATGCCGCGGCATGGAAGATGCGCGTGCACGGCCATGAGGACGAGGACCCGGACTGGTACCGCGCCTCCTCCCCGCACCACGAGGTCGACGCGATCACCACCCCGATGCTCATCACCCACGGCAACCGCGACTACCGCGTACCGGTCTCCGAGGCGCTGCGGCTGTGGTGGGACCTGGTCTCCGCCTGGGACGGCGCCCCGGAGGACATGCCGCACCGCTTCCTGCACCTGACCAGCGAGAACCACTGGGTGCTCACGCCGTCCAACGCCGTGGTGTGGAACCGGGCGGTGCTCGCCTTCTGCGACCAGCACGTGCTGGGCGGGCCCAGCGCCGACGAGGCGATCACCTGGTGAGCACTCACCTGGCCAGCACAGTCAGCTGAGGGTCCCGGTGAGCCGACCGTGGAAGAGGGTGGAGCGCTCGTCGAGCCCGGTGAAGGCGACTTCGAGGCCGTGCTCGGTGTACTTCGCCTGGACCGCGTCGAGCGCGGCGACGGTGGAGGCGTCCCAGATCTGGGCGGCCGTGAAGTCGACGGTGACCGTGCCGCCGCTCTCGGCGCCTGCGAGATGGGCGGCGTCGGCGGCGTAGTCGAACTGCTCGACGAGGTCGTTGCTGGAGCCGAAGAAGAGCGGGCCGTGCACGCTGTAGTCGATCCGGTCCTCTCCCGCGGCGCGCTCCACCTTCGTCACGTGCGCGACGCGGCGGGCGAAGAGGGCGACGGCGAGCAGCGCGCCCGCCGCGACGCCCACGGCGAGGTTGCTCGTGATCACCACGACCACCACGGTCGTGACCATCACG
>DAHVRS010000496.1 GCA_027322375.1 Brachybacterium sp.
GCTCTTCCCGGAGCCGGACAAGCCGGAGAACACCACCAGCTTGTCGCGGGGGATGTCGATGTCGATGTTCTTCAGATTGTGCTCGCGCGCACCACGGACGACCAGCGATTCACTCACCGTGCCATCTTAGGGGCGCAGTCTGACCTTCGAACAGTTGTTCGGAGGAGACATCGGCGACATACTGTCCCCATGGCTGATCACGAGTACACCGGACATGTCGAGCCGGGCGGTCCCGCCGCCGTGCGCGAGCTCGGCTCCCTCACCCTGCGGAAGCTGTCCGTCGGCCCTATGGACAACAACTCCTACCTGCTGACTTGCCGGGCCACCGGTGCTCAGATGCTGATCGACGCGGCCGCGGACCCCGAGGCGCTGCGAGCGCTCATCCAGGACGGTTCGCCGGAGGGGCGGCTCGATGTCCTCCTCACCACGCACAGCCACCACGACCATGTGGGCGCGCTCGCCGAGATCGCGGAGGCGACCGGGGCGGTGACCGTCGCGGGCGCGGAGGATGTCGAGGCGATCCCCGCCCGGATCGACCGGCCGCTCGCGCACGGGGATGTGCTCGAGATCGGTGAGGAGACGGTCGAGATCATCCACCTGCGCGGTCACACTCCCGGCTCGGTCGCGGTGCTGTGGCGCGGCGGGGAGGCGGGCAACCACCTCTTCACCGGCGACTCCCTCTTCCCCGGCGGGGTGGGCAACACCCAGCAGGACCCGCAGCGCTTCACCCAGCTGCTCGATGACGTCCAGCAGCGGCTCTTCGAGGTCCTGGACGATGCGACCTGGGTGTACCCGGGCCACGGGGATGACACGACGCTCGGTGCGGAGCGGGCCTCGCTGCCCCAGTGGCGCGAGCGGGGCTGGTGACCTCTGCCCCACCCCAGCCCGTCGCATCACCCCGTACTGCGGCCGACGGGCCAGCGCGTTGCGTGCTGGGTCGGGCAGCGGGCGGGCGCACGCTGGTGCGCTTTCTCGCGGCCGACGGGGCTGTGCTGAGTGAGGAGTCGTGCGAGGCCACCGTGCTGCACGCGCTCGTCGGCCGGCTCGAGCAGGAGAGCGCCCCGCGCTGGGTGTGGAGCGACGCGACCGCCTGGTATCCGCGTTTGCTCGCGGCCGGGGTGACGCTTTCGCGCTGCCATGACCTGCGGCTCGTGCACCGGATCCTGCGCCACTCAGATCTCGTGACGGTGCCGGGGCCCCTGCGTGCGGCGACGGAGTGGGACACGCCGCTCGAACCGGAGGAGCCGCGGCGGGAACTCGGCGCGACGCTGTTCGACCTCGACCCCCAACCGTCCCGCTCCCCCGGCGTGCCGGACGGGATCGAGGAGACGTGCGCAGAACTCACGCGCCAGCAGGCGGCGATCGCGAGTGCCGAGGATCCAGCCCGCCTGCGCCTGCTGCTCGCCGCGGAGTCCGCCGGCGCGCTGATCGCCGCCGAGCTGCAGGCCGCGGGGATCCCCTGGGATGTCGCCGAGCATGACCGGATCCTCACGGACGCGCTCGGTCCGCGTCCGGGTGCGGGCTCCCTGCCCGCGCAGATGGTGGAGGTCGCCGCGGAGGTGCGCTCAGCGCTCGGGGATCCGCTCCTGTCGCTGGACTCGCCGCCGAAGCTGCTGCGCGCCCTGCACCGGGCGGGGATCGACGTCGCCTCGACCTCGCAGTGGGAGCTGCAGGAGAAGGAGCATCCGGCGATCGAACCGCTGCTGCGGTACAAGAAGATGTCCCGGCTGCTCACCGCGAACGGCTGGGCATGGCTGGACGAATGGGTGCATGAGGGTCGATACCGGCCCGTGTACGTGCCCGGCGGCGTGGTGACGGGCCGCTGGGCTTCCAGCGGGGGCGGGGCGCTGCAGATACCGCGCCGGCTGCGGCCCGCGCTGCGCGCCGATCCTGGATGGCTCCTGGTGAGCGCCGATGTCTCTCAGCTGGAGCCCCGCGTGCTCGCCGCAATGTCCAGCGACCACACGATGATCGAGGCCGGGGCCGGGAGGGACCTCTACTCCGGGATCGTCGAGGCGGGCGTGGTCGCGACTCGGCAGGAGGCGAAGATCGGGGTGCTCGGCGCGCTGTACGGCGGGACCACCGGGGACAGCGGACGCGTTGTACCGCGGCTTCGCCGCACCTTCCCCGCCGCGATGGCGCTCGTGGACGGCGCGGCCGCGACCGGGGAGCGCGGCGGGACCGTGACGACGTGGCTGGGCCGCTCCTCCCCCGCCCCGGATCCCGGCTGGGTGCAGGCCCAGCGCGCCGCGAACGGACCCGACGCGGGCCCCGGCGAGCAGGAGCGTGCCCGGCGCTCGGCCCGCGACCGCGGCCGGTTCACCCGCAACTTCGTAGTGCAGGGCACCGCCGCGGAGTGGGCGCTGTCCTGGATGGCGGCGCTGCGGCTGCGGCTCGCCCAGTTCCCGGAGGTCGCCGCGGACGAGCGGGCCGATCCTTCGGGCCCGGTGTTCTCCCGCCGCGCGCACCTCGCCTTCTTCCTGCACGACGAGGTGATCGTGCACGCCCCGGCCGCCCAGGCGGAGGCTGCGGCCGCGGCGATCCGCGAGTGCGCCGACGCGGCGGGGCGCCTGCTCTTCCCCGGCAGCCCGATCGACTTCCCGCTGGACCTCGCGATCACGGAGCGCTCGGCGGAGAAGTGAGGGAGGATCGTCCGCATGACCGATGCTGCACCGCAGAGGAGGCAGGCATGAGCCACACCGCCCCGACGGTGCACCGCCCGACGACGCGCCGCGGCGCCCTCCTCGCCGCACCGCTGCTGCTCCTCCCCGGCTGCGCCCTCGTGGACCGCGTGCGTCCCGCAGAGACCGTCACGCTCACCGTCGTGACCTCGCCGTGGAGCGGCTGGTCCCGTGAGCAGCCCGAGGAGGAGACCTCCACCGAGGAGGTGACGCGAGGGACCACCTTCACCCGTTCCGCAATGGGCGAGGACGTGGTCTTCACGGTCGGGACCTGCACCACGAAGCGGGTCGTCCTGCGCACCGACACCCCGCTGTCCGAGCGGGAGGGGGACGAGGGCATCGACCTCGGCACCGATCAGGACACCTTCACCGTCCGGGAGGGCGAGACCCTGAAGGTCACCACGCCCACCATGGACGCGGGCACCACCTTCGAGATCAGCATCGCGAGCTGAGGCGCGCGTCCTCCCCGTCGGGATCCTCCTGGCCGTCGACATCGGTCCCGTCGAGTAGCGTCATGGTGAGAGTGGCGGCGCCGGTGGCGAGGCCGAGCCAGACCCGGGGCGCGGGCACGCCGCGTCGGCGGAGGAAGCGCTCCGCGCCGCGGTCCAGGCGGAGGCCCGCCACCCCTGCCCCGGCCATCAGGCCGCCGACGACGAGGGAGACCGCCGACTCGGGGAGCGTCGGCGGTCGCAGGCCGTGAGCGCTCGGAGCGTCGTCCCCCGTCGGATCCAGGCGGCCCTGCGCGGCGAGGAGGCTGACGCCGGTGGTCAGCATCGCAGGCAGCAGGACGTACCCGGCCCGGACCGGGCGCGGCAGGCGGTGCACGGGGATCATCCCGAGACCGGTCGCGGCGGCGGTCCCGACGGCCAGGGAGGCGATCCGGGTGCGCTGGGACGGGGTCATGCGGTCCTCCTCGATGTCCCGCGGCGCCTCGCGCACCGCGCGGTGCGGGGTCCTGCCCACGCTATCGACGGATGCCGATCGCGCCCGTCGACGATCGTCGGTCTCCGAGCCCGACCTTCGCCGCTGCGCGCGAGTGAGGGAGAATGGCCCGATGCGCCTGTGGTCCCTGCATCCCCGTCACCTCGACCGCCAGGGCCTGACGGGCTGCTGGCGCGAGTCCCTGCTGGCTCAGGCGGTGCTGGCCGGCCGCACCCGCGGCTACCGGTCCCATCCTCAGCTCGAGCGCTTCCGTGCGCACGCCGAGCCGCTCGTCGCGATCGGCGAGTATCTCGAGGTCCTCGCCGAGGAGGCGTCGGCGCGCGGGTACCGCTTCGACCGCTCCCGCATCGACCGTCGGCCCGCCCGGGCGGCCGACGACGGCTCTGCCGGAGCGGTCGTTCCCGACGACGACGTGCCGAGGATCCCGGTCACCAGCGGTCAGCTCGACCTCGAGTGGCGGCACCTGCTCCGCAAGATCGAAGCGCGCAGCCCGGAGCACTGGAAGCGCGCGACCGCGCTCGAGGGCCCGACGGCGCACCCGTTGTTCGAGG
>DAHVRS010000536.1 GCA_027322375.1 Brachybacterium sp.
GCAGTAGGCCTCCCCGAAGTTGGTGTTCCCCGCACCGATCACGCCCCGGATGTGCTTCCGGTTGCGTTCGTCGTTGAGGAACTTGATGACCTGCTTGGGCACGGCGCCGCGGCCGTTGCCCCCGCCGTAGGTCGGAGTCACCAGGACATAGTCCTCGTCGACGACGAGGTGCTCATCCCTGGGGTAGAGGGGGATCCGGTGGGCCGGCATCTCGAGCTTCTCGATGAAGCGCTTGGTGTTGCCGGACACCGAGGAGAAGTAGACGAGACGGGTCACGCCGACGCCTCCCCTCCCGCTCAGATGGCTGCGGTCCGGCGCTGCTCGGCGCCGACGCCCGCGAGCGCCTTGATCTTGTCGGGACGGAAGCCCGACCAGTGGTCCTCGCCGGTGATGACGACGGGCGCCTGGACGTAGCCGAGGGACTTCACCTTGGCGAGGGCGTCGGCGTCCTCGGTGATGTCGACGACGTCGTAGGGCAGGCCCGCCTTGTTCAGCGCGCGCTTGGTCGCATCGCACTGCACGCAGAGGGGCTTCGAGTACACGGTGATGTCCACGGGGAGGGCCTTTCACGAGCGCCGCGTCGAGACGCGAGTACAGGGGTGTCACTGGGAGTTCAGGGGCTCCTCGGAGTGCTCCGACGAACCGCGTCGCCACTCTCCACAGGCCCTGGGGCCTTGTTCGCGGCGACGGAGTCAACACTACACCTAGTGGTGCCCGGGCGCGACAACCACAAGATGTACTGAACTACATCCTTGTCATCCACAATGCGATGTTGACGGACTGTGGATAGATGTGCCTCGCGGTGGACGACGCCTCGCCCCACGCACGAAAGGCCTCGGACCGTGCACAGTCGAGTGTGGATGCAGGGTCTGACAGTCCTCTCCGGCGGTGGACGACGCGCGCCGGAACGTCGCCCAGATCGCTCTGAGGTGAGGCAGATCCCGGCGTGTCGGGCCCCTCCCCCCGGGCGTGTCGTCGGCGTGTCCCGGGCGTGTCGTCGGCGTGTCGCGCACAGGGGCGATGGTGCGGGAGAGGACGGCGGCGATGACGCGCGGCCCAGCACCCGGCCCCGGACGCGCGCGACCCCCGCGGCCGAGGGGCGGCGGGGGTCGGCGGCGGTCGCGCGGAGCGCGGCGCGGATCAGTCGCGCGGGGTCTCAGACCCCTCGGCCGACGGGTCGGCGGGAGCGCCCGTCGGGTCCGCGGGCGCGGCAGCTGGGTCACCCTGGGCGGCCGACGGGTCGGCGTCTGCAGAGGCGGGCTCCTGCGCGGACGCCGACCAGGCATCGACGACCGGGGCGCCCCCTCCCCCATCGGCCGGAGCCTCGGCGGGGTCGGCGGCGGGAGCGTCAGCGAGAGTCTCGACGGCGGGGCGGTCGATGCTCACCGTGGGGAGCGGCTCGGCGGAGGCCGTGTCCGCAGAGGGATCGGCGGCAGAAGCGGCGTCGGAGTCAGCGCTCCTCTCCGCGTCGCTCGCAGCAGCCGCGGCGGCCCTCTCCGCCTTCTCTGCCTCCTTCGCCGCCTCCTTCTCCGCCTTCTCCGCTTCCTTCGCAGCAGCCTCGGCGGCGTCGGCGGCGCGCTCCTCCTCGGTCTTGTCGAGGCGGCGACCGTCGGCCTCGACGATGCTCGCGAGGACCTCGCGCAGCAGCTCGACCTGGGCGAGCGCCTCGGCGGTGCCGCTGAGCGGTTCGGTGCCCTTCTCGACGAAGGCGTGGAAGGCCTCCCACATCAGCTCGGCCGAGCCCTTCGGGGCGGTGGTCGCTGTCTCCTGCACCACGCCGCTCTTCTTCTCCCGCACCGAGAGGCTCGAGCGCTGATCGCCATGGGACGGGGCGGGCAGATCCAGGCGCATGCGACGGCGGGCCGAGAGCACCTGCACGCTCTCGGAGTACTCGGGCGCGAACGGCAGGTAGTGCCACACGAGCCGCACCTGCGCCCCGCCCTCGAGCTCGCCGAGCAGCTCGAGCGAGCCGGGGATGACGCCCTTGGGCCAGTGCCGGACCATGCGGAGGGTCGTGACCGGCCCGTAGGCCGCCTCGGTGACGGCGAGCTGGTGCGCCATTCCGGTGAGCAGGCCCTTGACGTAGAGGTCGCGGTCGCGCTGGGTCGCGGCGTCGCCGGAGCCGGCCTCGACCGCGGCCTGCAGATCCTTGCGGCGCTTCGAGCGGACCTCGGTGGGCAGGTCGTAGGAGGAGGTGGTGACGTGGGCGGCGCCGAACAGCGGCTGGCTCGCCGGCATGAGCACCTCGTGGTCCACCATGCGCAGGTCCTTGACGCCGATGTGCTCGCTCATGCGCGTCACCGAGTCGTCGTACTGCTGCGGGTAGGCGGTCATGAGCATGCGCCGGCCGGTCATCCGCTCGAAGTCGAGGATGTTCTGCACCTCCGCTGCGGAGAAGCCCAGCGGCGGCTCGACGAGCACCCGGATGCCGCGCCGCATGAGGGCGAGGAGGTCCTCGGCGTGCAGGCCGTCGGTGGACAGCACCGCGGCGTCCAGCTCGAGCGTGCGCGCGCGGACCGCGGCGAGCAGGTCCGTGACGGTCTCATACCGCTTCTCCTCCGCGACGCCCCACACCTCGGAGGCCTCGCGGCGGCGGCGCGGCGAGTGGTCCACCAGGGCGGCGATCGTGAAGCGGTCCCAGCGCCTGCGCAGCACCGGCAGGTGCACCGCCTGGGCCATGGTTCCGGCGCCGATCACGGCGATGTTCAGGGTTTTCGGCATCGAACGGCTCCTCGGGCTCGGCGGGGGTCGGCGGCAGCTCCGCGGGGATCCGGCGGGCGCCGGGCCGACTCCGGCATCTCGTCACGGCACGGCCCGCGACGCACGCCTGTTCTACCACACCCACCCGGTCGCGAACCGAGCCGGTCCCCGCCGCGACCTGCGCCTGCCGGGCAGGATCACGGCCGGACAGGATCACGCGGACCGCGCACGCACCCCCGCCCCTGACGGGACTATCGTGGGCGCGCCCCGTCCGTCCCAGGAGGATCCCCCGTGTCACCCCGCTTCTACTTCGGAGCCCGTGCCGTCTCCCGCCCCTTCGTGCGCCTCGTGTGGGCCCCGCGGGTCTCGGGCGCGCAGAACATCCCGGCCGAGGGCGGCTTCGTGATCGCCTCGAACCACCTCGCGAACATCGACAGCTTCCTGCTGCCGCTCGTGCTGCCGCGGCAGATCCGCTTCGTGGCGAAGGAATCCCTGTGGACTCAGAAGGGGCTCACCGGCTGGATCCTGAAGTGGTTCTTCACCGCGGTGGAAGCCGTCCCGGTGGACCGTGAGGCGTTCACCTCCGGCAAGGGCGCACTCCAGGCCGGTGCGCAGATCCTGCGTGAGGGGGACGGCTTCGCGATCTACCCCGAGGGCAC
>DAHVRS010000542.1 GCA_027322375.1 Brachybacterium sp.
ATGCCCGCATCGACGAGGTCACGACAGCGCTTCTGGCACGCGGCGTGCGGCCCGAATGACTACCCTGCGAGCATGAGAACCTCCGTCGCCCTCCTGTTCGGCGGCCGCAGCGGGGAGCACGGCATCTCGTGCGTGACCGCAGGCGGCATCCTCGCCGCGATCGACCGCGAGCGCTTCGACGTCGTCGCCATCGGGATCACCCGCGAGGGCCGTTGGACCCACGTCTCCTCGGACCCGAGCGACTGGACGCTCGTGGACGGGCGCGCCCCCGAGGTGGACCCGGGCGGTCCTGAGGTGCTCCTGCCCGCCTCCCGCCACACACCGGGGGAGCGGATCGTGCTGCGCATGCTCGAGGACGGCACGGTGAAGGACCTCGCCGAGATCGATGTGGTGTGGCCGCTGCTGCACGGCAGCTACGGCGAAGACGGCACCGTCCAGGGGATGCTCGAGCTGCTGGACATCCCCTACGTGGGCAGTGGGGTGCTCGCCTCCGCCGCGTCGATGGACAAGGCCGCGACGAAGCTCGTGCTGCGCTCGGCCGGCCTCGAATGCGCGCCCGGCATCGTCGTGCACGAGGACACCTGGGCGAAGGACTCCCACCGCGTCCTGAACCATCTGCACCGCACCCATCCGCTGCCCTGGTTCGTGAAGCCCGCGCGGGCCGGTTCGAGCCTCGGCGTGACCCGGGTGACCGATCCCGCGCAGCTCGAGACCGCGATGAAGGACGCCTTCGCCGAGGATCCGAAGGTCCTGGTCGAGGAGGGCGTGGACGGGCGCGAGGTCGAGTGCGGCGTGCTCCAGGGCCGTGATGGCCGCGAGCCGGGGACCACCCTGCCCGGCGAGGTGAAGGTCGGTGACGACCTCGATTTCTACGACTACGAGGCGAAGTACTTCGGCAAGGGCACCGTGAGCATCGACGTGCCCGCGAACCTGCCCGACCCGCTCCTGGAGGAGGCCCGCGAGGTCGCACGGCGCGCCTTCACCGCGCTGGGCCTCGAGGGGCTCGCGCGCGTGGACATGTTCGTCACCAAGGACCGCCGCGTCCTGGTCAACGAGGTCAACACGATGCCGGGCTTCACCCCGTACTCGATGTTCCCCGTGCTCTGGGAGCACATGGGGCTGAGCTACACGGACCTGCTCACCCTGCTCATCGACCGCGCGCGCACGCGGCGTCTCGGACCCCGCTGAGCCTCACACCCCGCTGTGCATCACGCCGCGTCGCCGGGGCCGATGCAGCGGTCGGTCGCCTCGATCGTGCGGCTGATCACCTGGCCGAGGTCGAGCGCGGCACCGGAGGGCTGGTCAGGCGCCGCGGCGAGCGGAACCGTGAGGTCGATCGCGGGCTCCCGCCCGTAGGTCGTGTACTGGAACACGCCGTCCTCGACCTCCCGCACGATCCAGTCGACCTGCGCTCCCGAGCCGTCCTCGAGCGTGGTGCACTGATCGGTGGTGGGTCCGGGCGGGGTCACACCGCAGCGCATCACCACGGTCTTCTCCCCGCTGCCCCACGCAGCGGTCGCCTGGCTCGAGGTCTCCGTGCGGGACATGCCGAGCACCTCCGGGGGCAGCCCCAGCATGATCTCCGCGCACACCGGATCGGTCGCCTCGGGACCGGGCGGCACCGTCACGGTGCCGCAGGAGGTCATCCCCACGGCGAGCAGGGCGAGGGCG
>DAHVRS010000552.1 GCA_027322375.1 Brachybacterium sp.
TCCTTGACCCAGAACCCGGCGGTGAGCGCATCGATCGTCAGCGAGGTCTCCACGCCCCAGCCGGGGGCGAGCGGGAGGCAGGCCTCCCAGGTCTCGCGGGTGATGCAGCGCGTGCCGGACAGCGGCTGGGTCGCCTCCCAGCCGGTGGCGCGGAGGATGCCGCGCCGGGCGGTGCGGACCACGATACCCATCCCGGCCGCCCCGTCCTGCGGCGGGAGCAGCGCGATCGCCATGTCCACGCCTTCCTCGAGGACCGCATCGACGAGCGGCTGCGCTGCCAGGGCGCTCTCGCCCATGTCCGCGTCGAGGAAGAGCAGGGCGCGGGGCACCGGCTCGGAGGCGTCGATGACGGGCAGCGGGCCGGTGTGGCCGGGGACACGCGGCTCGGCGTGCAGCTCCTCGGAGAAGGAGGCCCCGCCGTCGGCCCGGTCGGCGTCCTCGCGGATCGCGACCATCTGGGCGCCGGTGGCCATCGCCGCGGCCTTGCCGCGGTTGGTCTTGTGACGCACCACCAGCGCATCGCGGCCCATGGCGATCGCGGAGGTGGCGTCGGTGGAGCCGTCGTCGACGACGACCACGAGGTCGACGCCGGCGATGCGGCGGGCGGCCTCGATCGTCGGTCCGATCCGCTCCGCCTCGTTCTTGGCGGGGATCACGACGGCGACCCGCTCCGGGCGGTGCGTCGTCAGCGGCCCCGCGGTGCTCATCGCAGCGTCACCTGGCGGGCCACGATGCCGCCGCGAGCGCGGCGCTCGAGCGCGGTGAGCGGCTCGGTGGAGTCCAGCGCCTCCTCGAAGCGGGCGCGGAAGGCCTCCGCCTCCTTCTCGACGCCCTCGACGCCGAAGCCGGTGGGCAGGTCCCAGACGGGGATCGCGAGGCCCTCAGCGCGGAAGGATCCGACGTATTTCGTGCCCTCGCCGATCCCGGACTCGCGGCGGGCGTGGAGGCGGGTGACGGCGTCGATGACGCGGTCCTCGTCCGCGTCCAGCACCCAGCGCAGGTGCTCCTTGGGGCCGGCGTCGACCCAGTAGGCGTGCGGGAGGCCCTCGACGGCGCGGGTGGTCATGATCGAGTCGTTCGCCTGGGCGATCGCCTGCTCGATCTCGTCGGTGCGCTCGGCGCTGGGGTCGAGCCAGAACTCGAAGGTGTCCTGCACCTGGATCGCGAAGTCGCCGGAGAGGTCCAGGACGTCCTGGAGGCGGGGCGCGTCCTCGTCGAGGGTGACGGTGGTGATCGGGGTGCCGGGCTCGAGGGAGGCGGCGGTGCGGATCGCCTGGCCGAGGCCGCGCGAGAGGTCGCCGCCCGGGTAGCCGGCCTGCAGGCCCACGGTGATCTTTCCGTCGGTGCGGCGCACGGCGGGCCAGGCCATGGGCAGGATCGTGGCGAGCTCGACCTCGAGGGAGCCGTACTCCTCGGTGGTCTTCGCCGCCATGGTCGCGGCGGGAATCAGCTGTCGCATGGCGACCAGATCCTGCTCATTGGGCAGTCCCTCGAAGGGACGACGGACCAGATCGTTGCGCGAAGGGGAACTCATGGCCGCGAGTCTACCGATCGGGAACGTCCTCCGGCGCCGACCTCACGGGTGCGTCCCCGCGTCCAAGAGCTCGCGCGCGCACTCCTCGAGGTCGCGCAGCTCGACGCCGTCGAGCATGTGGAGGGCGAAGTCGGCACTGAGCCGTTCGAAGAAGAGGGTGCCGCGCACCGAGTTGCCGTGCAGGTCCAGCTGCGGGGCGTAGCTCGCGACGCCGAAGCGGGAGGGCAGTGCGGCGATGATCCCGCCGCCCACACCGGACTTCGCGGGCAGGCCCACGTCGCTGACCCAGTCGCCGGCGTTGTCGTACATGCCGCAGGTGAGCATCACCGAGAGCACCTGCCGGGCGGCGACGCGGGAGAACACCTTCCTCCCGGTGAGCGGATTGGTGCCGCCCGAGGCGAGGGTCGCGGCCATCACCGCGAGGTCGGTGACAGTGGTCAGCACCGCGCAGCCTTCGATGTAGCCCGCGACCACCTCGGCGGCGTCCTCCGTCATCGATCCGGCCGCACGCAGCATGTAGGCGAGCGCCAGGTTTCGATCGGCCATGGTCATCTCGGAGTCACGGGTCTCAGTGTGCAGCTCGAGGGACGTGCCGGCAGCGGCGTCGAGCACGGCCCGCAGGCGCTGCGAGCGCTCTTCCTGGGTGGCGCCGAGCATCGCGTGGGTGCGGATCGCGCCGATGTTCACCAGCGGGTTCTTCGGCTTCTTGGTGTAGGGATCGAGGCTGAGGGCGTTGAACTCCTCCCCCGTCGGCTCCTCGTCGACGACCGACTCGACGTACTCCATGCCGTGCAGGTCGATCGCCGCGCCGTAGGCGAAGGCCTTGGAGATCGACTGCATCGGGAAGGCATGGCCCGTGCCCGAGGCGGTGATCTCACCATCGAGCGTGCAGACGGCCACGCCCAGGTGGTCCTCGCGGGCACCGGAGAGGAAGGACAGCTCGGGGATGTCTCCGTCCTCCTCCGCACTGCCGGAGATGCCGCGGTCCAGGAGCGCGAGCTCGCCGGGGTTGTGCGCATCGGTGACATCGGAGGTCCACGCGGAGACGAGGGCGATGGTGAGTCGATCGAGATACGTGGTCAGCGCACTGGTCACGCCTCGACGGTACATCCTGTCGAGCGAGGTGCCGCACGCTCACGCAGTGGACACCCGGTGAGCGGCTCGTCCCGCGAGAAGGCGCGCCGGCGCGCAGAGGCATGGATCTCGTCGAGCTGTTCATGCTGGTCCATGGCCTGCTCGGCGAGGTCACGGAAGCGCTCGGCATCCAGGCCCAGCTCCTGAGCGTTGTCCGCGAGCACCTGCCAGGCGCCGCGCTTGCCGAGGACAGCGCTGCGCATCAGTTCCATCTCGAGCACCGTCGTCATCGGGGACCGGGTGGCGATGCGGTCGTTGATCTTCAGACGTCCCAGGTGCTCACCGACCCTGGCCATTGCCTGACGAGACGGTCGTCGGCACTGAAAGTTCTTGCAGGTTTCACCGGGCGAGTTGAGCATCTGACCTGCGTTGCCTACGGTGGTGCCGACGTCCACTGCACAGTTGCGGTCGGCGTTATGCAAGTTCTTGCAGGCCGGTGCTCCGCATCGCCTGCTTCTCCCCCGTCGGCCCCGGTCGACGCCGTTGCCCGGACAGAGGAGTCCCCGCATGTCGATCCCGCGGTCCGCCCACCCCCTGAGAACCCGTCTGCTCGCGATCGCCGGTGCGCTGGCGATGGGCACCGCGACGCTTCTCGGCACCGCCCCGCTAGTTCATGCCGTCGGTCCCGGGCAGCCTGTGCTCACCGGTTCTCTGCAGGACGAGCTGGGCTGCGGCGAGGACTGGGACCCGGCCTGCGAAGCCACCGCCCTCGCCCCCGCGGGCGCGCCCGGGCAGTGGGAGTCGACCTTCGAGGTGCCCGCCGGGCAGTTCGAGGTCAAGGCCACGATCGGCGGCAAGTGGGACGAGGCCTACGGCCTGGACGGAGGGGAGGAGAACATCCCGCTGGCCGTCGCCGCGCCCACCCAGGTGACCTTCCGCTTCGACGCGGAGACCTCGCGGCTGTCCGTCGCACTGGCCGAGCAGGGCGGGGAGTACACCGAGGCGGACGACGAGCTCGCCGCGGCCCCCTACCGCCATCCCGGCGGCGGGCAGACCTTCTACTTCGTGCTCACCGACCGCTTCGAGAACGGCGATCCGAGCAATGACACCGGCGGCCTCGAGGGAGACCGCCTCGACCACGGCTTCGACCCCACCGATAAGGGCTTCTACCAGGGCGGGGACATCGCCGGGCTCCACTCCCGCCTCGACTACATCGAAGACCTGGGGATGAGCGCCATCTGGCTGACCCCGTCCTTCACGAACAACCCCGTGCAGGGCGAGGGCGCCGACGCGAGCGCCGGCTACCACGGCTACTGGATCACCGACTTCACCACCATCGACCCGCATCTGGGCACCAACGAGGAGCTCAAGGCGCTGATCTAGGACGCGCACTCGCGCGGGATCAAGGTGTACTTCGACATCATCACCAACCACACCGCGGACCTCATCGACTACGAGGAGGGCGAGTACGGCTACGTCGACCAGGCCACCGTCCCCTACCTCGACCAGGACGGGAACCCGGTGGACGTCACGGCGCTCGCCCAGTCCCCGGACTTCCCCGCCTTCGATGCGGAGACCTCGTTCCCCTACACCCCGGTCCGCTCGGAGGAGAACCAGGTGATGGTCCCCGAGGCGCTCAACGACGTGACGATGTACCACAACCGCGGCAACTCGACGTGGGAGGGCGAGTCCGTCACCTTCGGCGACTTCGACGGCCTCGACGACCTGATGACCGAGGACCCGCGCGTGGTCGAGACGATGACGGACATCTACACCACCTGGATGGAC
>DAHVRS010000565.1 GCA_027322375.1 Brachybacterium sp.
AGCTCGCCGCGGCCGGCACCATCGTCCACCTCCGCCACGCACTCGCCCATCTGCTGGGCGCTGTGTCGCCCACCACTGCCCCCACTGCTTCTCCTACCTTCATCCGCCAGGAGGCGAGCCCATGATCGAGCACTCTGTCCGCGTCCACCGCTCCGAGGAGAACCTCCCTCACGAGGAGCAGCTCGCCTGGAAGATGGCCGAGGTCGCTGTTGATCCCGTCGAGGTCGATGCCGAGTCCGCGGAGATGATCATCAACCGCGTCATCGACAACGCCGCCGTCGCTGTCGCCTCCCTCACCCGCGCTCCGATCGTCTCCGCCCGCGCCCAGGCGCTCTCCCATGCGGTACCCGCCGGCGGGCAGGGCGCGAGCGTGATGGGCGTGGAGCGCCGCACCTCCCCCGAATGGGCCGCCTGGGCCAACGGCGTCGCGGTGCGCGAGCTCGATTTCCACGACACCTTCCTCGCCGCCGACTACTCCCACCCCGGCGACAACATCCCGCCGATACTCGCCGTCGCCGAGCACACAGGCCGCACCGGCGCCGAGCTGCTGCGCGGCCTCGCCACCGGCTACGAGCTGCAGGTGGATCTGGTCCGCGCGATCTGCCTGCACGAGCACAAGATCGACCATGTGGCGCACCTGGGCCCGTCGGCCGCGGCGGGGATCGGCACCCTGCTGGGACTGGACACGGAGACGATCTTCCAGGCGATCGGGCAGGCGCTGCACACCACGACCGCCACCCGCCAGTCCCGCAAGGGCGAGATCTCCACCTGGAAGGCGCACGCCCCCGCCTTCGCCGGGAAGATGGCGGTGGAGGCGGTGGACCGGGCGATGCGCGGGCAGACCTCCCCCGTACCGATCTACGAGGGCGAGGACGGGGTGATCGCCTGGCTGCTGGGTGGTCCCGAGGCCCGCTACACGGTGCCGCTGCCCGGCCCCGGCGAGGCCAAGCGCTCGATCCTGGACACGTACACGAAGGAGCATTCGGCCGAGTACCAGGCGCAGGCCTGGATCGACCTCGCGCGGCGCCTGCACTCCGAGCATCCCGAGCTCGGCGATCCGGGGCAGGTCGACTCGATCGTGCTGCGCACCTCGCACCACACGCACTTCGTCATCGGCTCCGGCGCGAACGACCCGCAGAAGTACGATCCGGCCGCGTCCCGCGAGACGCTCGACCATTCCCTGCCGTACATCGTCGCGGTCGCGCTGCAGGACGGGGCCTGGCACCACGTGGACTCCTACGCCCCCGAACGCGCCTCCCGGGAGGACACCGTGGCGCTCTGGCAGAGGATCACCACCGAGGAGGACCCGGAGTGGACGCGCCGCTACCACTCCCTGGATCTCGCTGAGAAGGCCTTCGGCGGCGAAGCCGTGATCACTCTCCAGGACGGAACCGTGCTGCGCGAGGAGATCGCCGTCGCCGATGCGCACCCGCTGGGCGCCCGCCCCTTCACCCGGGCGCAGTACATCGAGAAGTTCCGCACTCTCGCCGAAGGGATCGTCCCCGAGGCGGAGATCGCACGCTTCCTCGACGCGGCGGAGAACCTCACGGACCTGCCCGCCGGGGAGCTGGGCAGGCTGAACCTGCTCGCCGCCCCGGGCGTGATCGGCGCCGTGCGCGCCCCGAAGGGACTGTTCTGATGCTGTCCTCGACCCGCACCCCCGCGCAGAAGCGGCAGGACCTGCGCGCCCTGCTCGTCCACGGCGCGGCCGCGCCGTTCCCCGGCGCGTTCACGCCGCTGTCCGCGAAGCTCATCGAGGAGAAGGGCTTCCCCGGCGCGTACATCTCCGGGGCCGTGATCGCGAACGAGCTGGGCCTGCCGGACATCGGGCTGACCACGCTGAGCGAGGTCGCCGCGCGCGGCGCCCAGATCGCGCGCGCCACAGACCTGCCCTGCCTGATCGATGCGGATACCGGCTTCGGCGAGCCGATGAACATCGCCCGCACCATCCAGGAGCTCGAGGACGCGGGGCTCGCCGGCTGCCACATCGAGGATCAGGTCAACCCCAAGCGCTGCGGGCACCTGGACGGCAAGACGATGGTGGACCTCGAGACCGCGACCAAGCGGATCCGCGCCGCGGCCGACGGGCGCCGCGATCCGGGCTTCCTCGTCATGTCCCGCACCGATCTGCGGGCGACAGATGGCCTGCCCGCCGCGATCGACCGGATGAAGGCGCTCGTCGATGCGGGGGCGGAGGCGATCTTCCCCGAGGCGCTTGCGGACCTCGGCGAGTTCGAGACGGTGTGCGAGGCGCTGGACGTGCCGGTGCTCGCGAACATGACCGAGTCCGGGAAATCGCAGCTGTTCACCCGCGAGCAGCTCGCCTCCGCCGGGGTGGCGATGGTGATCTACCCCGTCACCCTGCTGCGCGCCGCGATGGGCGCGGCCGAGCGCGTGCTCGAGACGATCCTCGCCTCCGGCACCCAGGAATCCCACGTCCCCGAGATGCTCACCCGTGCGCGACTGTACGAGCTGGTGGAGTATGAGGAGTACAACCGCTTCGACTCCTCGGTCTTCGACTTCGAGGTGCCCACCGCGCACGAATAGCCCGCAGACCTGCCCTCTCTGATCTGCACCACCTGACCCGACACCGACGTCGACCAAGGAGTGACCGCATGAGCCCCACGACCACCACCCCCGGGACCTCGGAGCCGACCTCTGCACCGGAGATCCGCAAGGGGCTGAACGGCGTGATCGCCGACGTCTCCGCGATCTCGAAGGTGAACCCGGAGACGAACTCCCTGCTCTACCGCGGCTACCCCGTCCCGCAGCTCGCCGCGACGCAGCCCTTCGAGGCGGTCGCGCATCTGCTGTGGAGCGGGGAGCTGCCCAGCGCGGACGAGCTCACCGCCCTGGAAGAGCGCTTCCACGCCCACCGCACGCTCGACCCCGCCGTGAAGCAGGCGCTGGACTCCCTGCCCGTGACCTGCCATCCGATGGACTCGGTGCGCACCGCCGTCTCCGTGCTCGGGGCGCGCGATCCCGAGGCGGAGGACTCCTCCCCCGCCGCCGAGCGGGCGAAGGCCGAGCGGCTCACCACGCAGCTGCCCGCCGTCATCGCCTATGAGCAGCGGCGCCGCCGCGCGGACGGACCCACCCAGCCGATCCCTCCGCGGGACGAGCTCGACCACGCGGAGAACTTCCTGTGGATGACCTTCGGAGAGGTGCCCGCCCCCGAGGTCGCCGATGCCTTCCGCGTCTCGCTGATCCTGTACGCGGAGCACTCCTTCAACGCCTCGACCTTCACCGCGCGCGTCATCACCTCGACCCTCGCCGATCTGCACTCCGCGGTCACCGGCGCGATCGGGGCGCTGAAGGGTCCGCTGCACGGCGGCGCGAACGAAGCGGTGATGCACACCTTCGACGAGATCGGGATCCGCCCCGACGAGAGCGCGGAGGAGGCGAAGGAGCGGGCGAGGGTCTGGATGGAGGACGCGCTCGCCCAGAAGAAGAAGGTGATGGGCTTCGGCCACCGCGTCTACAAGAACGGCGACTCCCGCGTTCCCACCATGAAGCAGGCGCTGGAGGCGATGATCGCCCACACCGGCCGGGAGGAGCTGCTCGGGCTGTACGACGGGCTCGAGCAAGCGATGGAGGAGGCCAAGGGCATCAAGCCCAACCTCGACTATCCGGCTGGGCCTGCCTACCACCTCATGGGCTTCGACGCCCCGCTGTTCACACCCCTGTTCATCGCGGCGCGCGTGACAGGCTGGACCGCGCACGTGATGGAGCAGCGCGCCGCGAACGCACTGATCCGGCCGCTGTCTGCCTACAACGGGGTCGAGGAGCGGCAGGTGCCGGGCGCCTGAGCTGTCGGTTCAGTCCCCATCGGCCCGGGGTGCTGCCCCGAGCCCGGGCAGGGACTCCACCGCGAAGCGGATGTGCGCATCGGTCAGCCGCGCCGCCTCCTCGGCGTCGCCAGCGCGCAGGGCCGAGAGGATCTCGTGGTGCTGGGACTGCAGCTGCGCCGAGACCGACTCCCAGTCCTCCACCTGTGTGAACGCCTCGAGGATCGGGGCGCGCAGCGAAGCACGGATCGCGCCGGTCATCTCCGCGAACAGCGCGTTGCCGCCGGCGCGGGCGATCGCGACGTGGAACTCGGTGTCGGCGTCGTTGAAGGCCTCGCGGCTGAGGCCGGGCTGGTCCATCTGCTCGAGCAGGCCCGTGAGGGTGTCGAGCGCGTCGGCCTCCGCGCGCTCGGCGGCGAGGGCGGCGCTGCCGCGTTCGAGCAGCAAGCGGGTCTCGAGCACGTCGTGGACAGGGAAGTTCGCGAGCGCCACGTGCAGGCGCAGGAAGCGTTCGAGCGCAGCGGTAGGCAGAGCGGCGACGAAGGTGCCGGCCCCGCGCCCCGAGCCCACCTCGGAGCGGAGCACGCCGTGAGCCTCGAGGACCCGGATCGCCTCACGCACCCCGGTGCGGCTGACCTGGAGGCGCGCGGCGAGCTCCCGCTCGGGCGGCAGCAGGTCCCCGACGGCGAGCGCGCCGCTCATGATCTGCTCCTCGATCGCGTCGATGACCAGCTCATGCGTGCTGCGACGGGCGACCGGTCCCCAGGAAGTGGACGTGCGTCCCTGCGGTCCGACCTCGTCGTGGTGTGCGTTCTCGACCATCGTCACGTTGTAGCACAGGGGAACTACCTGCACCGCAACCACGTCCACGTGGCTGGGACGCTGTTGCTCTGCCGCCCCCTCTCCCCTACCCTCTCTCGTGTGGTCGGACCACAACGTGGTGCACCGTTGACCGTCTCGTCCGAAGGAGGACCCTTGGTCCAGCGTCAGATCCCCCGCCCCGCCGAGATCTTCGAACTGATGCAGTTCAAGAAGATCGACTTCGACGCGAAGCGCCGTCGGCTGTCCGAGGCGCTCACGATCGAGGACCTGCGGCGGATCGCGAAGCGCCGCACCCCCGCCGCGGCCTTCGACTACACCGACGGCGGCGCCGAAAACGAGATCTCGATGCGCCGCTCGGTCGAGGCGTTCGAGGACATCGAGTTCCACCCTTCGATCCTGAACGACGTCTCCCATGTGGACACCACCGCGCAGATCCTCGGCGGCAGCTCCACCCTCCCCTTCGGCATCGCGCCCACGGGCTTCACCCGGCTCATGCAGACCGAGGGCGAGATCGCCGGGGCCGGGGCCGCGGCCGCCGCCGGGATACCGTTCTCACTGTCCACCCTGGGGACCACGTCGATCGAGGACGTCCGCGCCACCGCGCCTGACGGGCGCATCTGGTACCAGCTCTATGTGATGAAGGATCGAGAGATCTCCTACGGACTGGTCGACCGCGCGGCCGCGGCCGGCTTCGACAACCTGCTCTTCACCGTCGACACACCGATCGCCGGCAACCGCATGCGGGACGCCCGCAACGGGTTCTCCATCCCTCCGCAGCTCACGGCCAAGACGATTCTCGACGCCATCCCCCGACCCTGGTGGTGGTGGGATTTCCTCACCACGCCGAAGCTGGAGTTCGCGTCGCTCACGACCACCGGGGGCACGGTCGGCCAATTGCTCGACAGCGCGATGGATCCGTCGATCGACTACGACGATCTGGCCGGGCAG
>DAHVRS010000110.1 GCA_027322375.1 Brachybacterium sp.
TCGAACAGCTGCGTCGCGGCCTCCGGCACCAGGCGCGAGGTGAGGATCTGGGCGCGCGCGGAGGCGAGCTCCGCCGCGACGATCGCGTCCTGCACCGTCTGCGGCTCGTCCGACGTGCGGCCGGCACGCGCGGCCTCGCCCTGCACCGCCGCGGCCTCGTGCGCGGCCTGAACGGCATGGGCCACCTGATCCGCGAGCGCGGCAGCGCCATGCGCGACGGCGGAGATCTCGCCGACCACCTGCAGGATCTGCGGATCCTGGCGCACCCGGTCGGCATTGCCGTGGCTGTAGGTGCGGGTCCGGGCGGCGACAGCCTTGACGGCGTCCGCCTCGACCGCCGCCGCGATCCCGGCGTGCACGGCGAGCAGCACCAGCTGGTAGATCGCGGTCTGGTAGCCGAACCGGTCGGCGAAGGGGATCACGTCGGCCGGATCGAGCGGGGCGCGGTCGTAGACGATCGTGCCGGTGCCGGTCAGGCGCTGCCCGAAGCCGTCCCAGTCATCGCTGATCCGCACGGCGGGCTGATCCAGCGGGACCACGGCGATGTGCTGGGAGCCGTCGGGGGACTGGACGAGGGTGTCGGAGTAGTCGGCGTAGATCGAGCCGGTGGTGTAGAACTTCTTCCCGCTCACCTCGGCGCTGCCGTCCTCGACCGTGAGGATCGTGCCGAAGGCGCCTCGCTCCACGGAGCCGATCTCCGACCAGGCGTTGCCGATCACGGCGCCCTGCGCGATCCGATCCAGCCAGCGCTCCCGGAACGCGGTGTGCGGGGTGACCAGGAGATCCTCGACGAAGGCGATGTGGCCGCGCCAGATCTGCGGCAGGTTCGAATCGGCGGCGGCGAGGTCCACCAGCAGCGCGGTGAGCTGGGGGATCGTGGCGCCAGCGCCGCCGAGCTCGACGGGGAGGCGGAGAGTGCCGAAACCGGCCTCGGCGAGCGCCCGCACCGCCTCGCGGGGCAGAGCGCGCTCATGCTCCCGCTCCAGGGCGCCGGCGGCGATCTCGGCGAACAGCGGGGCGAAGCGCGCCCGCAGCGCGGCAGTGTCGGCGGGCGCGGTGCCTGTGACTGCAGCGTCGGCAGGAGCGGTGCTGGTGGGGATCTCGGCGGTGAGGCTCATGGCTGTCCTTTGGTAGGCGATCACGAATAGTGATGACCAACGTAGGGACTGCCGTGCGGCGAGGGAAGGCGCCTGTCGCACGCCGTCACCTGCCGACCTCTACCGTGATCGGGCGTCACCCCGATGCCGCGCGGGGAGGGCGCGGCGATCCGCCGGAGCGCAGGTCAGGCGCCGCGGTCCTCGCGCACGAGCTCCGTGAAGCGGCTGCGGTGGAACACGATCGCGTCCGCCTCGGGGGTGCTGTCGATGCTGAGCACCTCGAGCAGGATCACGTCATGGTCGCCGGCGCGCACGCGGTCGTAGACACGTGTGGTCATCCAGGCGGGGGCGCGGCGCAGGGTGAGCGCGCCGCCCGGGTCCACGTCCACGTCCACGCCGTCGAAGCGGCGCTCACGGTCCGTGGAGGCGAGCTGGCGGGCGAACGGTGCGTGCTCGCGGCCCAGCACGGTGATGCCGAGGTGGCCGTGCGCATCCAGCACCGGCCAGGTGCGGGAGGTGTGCTGCACGGCGAGGGACACCAGCGGCGGCTCGAGCGAGACGCCGACGGTGAGGGTCGAGGCGACCAGGCCGTGGCGGACTCCGCCGATCTCGGCGGCGACGAGGGCCATGCCCTGCGGCACGTGCGAGAACGCCTCGCGCAGTGCGAGGCCGGAGAGCGGGGCGATATCGGTGGGCATGTCCGTCACGGTAGGGCCAAAGGGCCCGTCGGCGCACGGGGCGGCCCTTTTCCCGAGACAGGACCGTCATAAGCCGTCATGTGGGGAGACGGAGAGGTCACGGTCAGTGGGTCTGGACCGGTTCCGGCTCGGGCTTCGAGCCGCGGAGGAAGAACGTGCCGATCATCCCCACTGCCGCGATGCCCGCGGAGACAGCGAAGGCGACGTCCACGCCGTGGATCGCGCCGGCTGCGCCATGCACCTGGGGATTCTTCGCCGCGACGGTCATGACGGTCACCAGCGCGGCCGTGCCCACCGACGCCGCGATCTGGCGCAGCGTGTTGTTCACGGCGGCGCCGTGCGGGATCATGCGCGACGGCAGCTGGTTCAGCGCCGCCGTGGTCACCGGCATGATCACCATCGCGGTGCCCAGCATGCGCACAGCGTTGACGATCGCGATGTAGGCGAAGGACGTCTCGACGCTGAGCCGTGCGAGCATCAGGCTCATCGCGCTCAGCAGCGCGAAGCCGATCACCGCGAGCGCCCGGGCGCCGAAGCGGTCGAAGATCCGCCCGGTCACCGGGGACATCACGCCCATCACGACCGCGCCCGGCAGCAGCACGAGCCCGGACTCGAGCGCGGTGAAGTCGCTCATGTTCTGCATGAACAGCGGGATCATCAGCATCCCGCCGATCATCGCCATGAACACCAGCATGCCCAGCACCGTGCCGAGGGTGAACATGCCCTTGCGCAGCACCCGCAGCTCCAGCAGCGGATCCTCCAGGTGCAGCTGACGGTGCACGAACCAGCCCACCGCCGCCCCGCCCACCAGGAGCGGGGCGAGCACCTGCGGGCTCAGCCAGCCCGTGCTGCCCGCGGTCGAGAAGCCGAACAGCAGCCCGCCGAAGCCGAAGGTGGACAGGATCACCGAGAGCACGTCGAGCGTCGGATCGGTCTGCTCGGTGACATTGCGCAGGGTGAGGTGCGCGAACAGCAGCGCCCCCAGCGCGATCGGCAGCATCATCACGAACAGCACCCGCCACGACCAGTTGTCGACGATGAACCCTGACAGGGTGGGGCCGATCGCAGGGGCGAAGGAGATGACGAGCCCGAAGGTGCCCATCGCGGTGCCGCGACGGTGGATCGGGAAGATCGCGAACAGGATCGTCTGCATCAGCGGCATGATCATGCCGCCGCTGGCGGCCTGCACGATGCGGCCCAGCAGCAGCACCGCATAGACCGGCGCCGCGGCGCAGATGACGGTGCCCAGTGCGAAGATCCCCATCGCCGCGAAGAACATCGTGCGGGTGCTGAACTTCTGGATCAGATACGCAGTGGCCGGCATCATGATGCCGTTGCCCAGCATGAACAGCGTGGTCACCCAC
>DAHVRS010000060.1 GCA_027322375.1 Brachybacterium sp.
ACCATGCGCATGATCCACGACTCGGAGTTGTCATCGTCCTCGTCGAAGGCCTGCTTCCATGCCGTGTACAGCAGGAACAGGCCGAAGATGTAGAAGATGCCCACGAAGTGCTCGATGATCACGGCGCCGGCGAGGATGAACAGGCCGCGCGCGATCAGCGCGATGATGATGCCCACCATCAGCGCTTCCTGCTGGTACTTCCTGGGCACCGCGAACTTCGTCATGATGATGATGAAGACGAAGAGGTTGTCGATGCTCAGCGAGTATTCGAGCAGCCAGCCGGTGAGGAACTCGCTGGACGGCTTCGCGCCGCCCACGAAGAACAGCACGACGGCGAACGCGAGTGCCAGACCGACGTAGAAGCCGATCCAGGCAGCGCACTCCTTCATGGAGGGCAGGTGCGGACGTTTGATGACCAGCAGCAGGTCAGCGATGAGGATGACGAGCAGCACGGCCATCGCCGCGATCTCGAATCCGAGGTGAAGTTCTCCCATTGCACTACTTTCGGGCGGCTCCGGAGAACGGTCCGGAGCGGGGCGGGCAAGCGGCCGCGCGATCGACGGCTGCGGCCGACCCCGGGGCGTGCGATGGATTCAGGTTACCGTCCGCCCCTGGACGCCAGCCCAGGAGCGGGCGTGAGAATGGCGAGCACCACGCGGTGCAGTGCGCCACGTGACGGGACGGCTCAGCGCAGCGGGCCGGTGACCTGCTCGACAGCGGCGAGGAGGCTGCCGTCGGCCAGGCGCGCCTCCGCCTCGGCGATGTCCGGGGCGAGGAAGCGGTCTGGGCCGGGACCCTCCACGGTGCGGCGCAGCACCGCGATCGCGGCAGCGCTCGGGGCCGACGGGGCGAGCGGCGCGCGCAGGTCGATCGCGCGGGCGGCGGTGAGCAGCTCGATCGCGAGGACGCGGCGGAGGTTCGCGACGCTCGTGCGGAGCTTCCGCGCGGCGTGCCAGCCCATCGAGACGTGGTCCTCCTGCATCGCGGAGGACGGGATCGAGTCCACGCTCGCGGGCACCGCCAGGCGCTTCATCTCGGAGACCAGCGCCGCCTGCGTGTACTGGGCGATCATGAAGCCGGAGTCCACGCCCGGGTCGTCGGCGAGGAAGGGCGGCAGGCCGTGGGAGCGGGCCTTGTCGAGCATCCGGTCGGTGCGGCGCTCCGCGATGGAGGCGAGGTCCGCGCCGACGATGGCGAGGAAGTCCAGCACGTAGGCGACGGGCGCGCCGTGGAAGTTGCCGTTGGAGGTGACGGTGCCGTCCTCGAGGACCACGGGGTTGTCGATCGCGGAGGCGAGCTCCCGTTCGGCGACGGTGCGGGCGTGCGCGATGGTGTCGCGGACGCCGCCGGCGACCTGCGGGGCGCAGCGCAGCGAGTAGGCGTCCTGGACGCGGGAGCCCTCCGCGGCGACGTCGGCGATGATCCCGGACCCCTCGAGCAGGGCGAGGATGTTCGCGGCCGACGCCTCCTGGCCCGGATGCGGGCGCAGCGGGGCGTGCAGCTCGGGGTGGAAGACGGTGTCGCGCCCGCGCAGCGCCTGGACGGACAGGGCGGTGGTCAGGTCCGCGATGCGCACCAGCTCGTCGAGGTCGGCGAGCGCCATGAGCAGCATGCCGAGCATGCCGTCGGTGCCGTTGATCAGCGCGAGCCCCTCCTTCTCCGCGAGCAGCACCGGCTCGATCCCGGCCTCGGCGAGCAGCGCCGGGACGGGACGCTCCACGCCGTCGCGGTCCCGGGCACGCCCCTCCCCCATCAGCACGATCGCGCAGTGGGCGAGCGGGGCGAGGTCGCCGGAGCAGCCCAGCGAGCCGTACTCGTGGACGATCGGGGTGATGCCGGCGTTCAGCAGCGCGAGCATCGTCTCGACCACGACGGGGCGCACGCCGGTGCGGCCGGAGGCGAGGGTGCGGGCGCGCAGCAGCATGAGGGCGCGCACCACCTCGGGCTCGACCTCGGGGCCGGTCCCGGCGGCGTGGGAGCGGATGAGGGAGCGCTGCAGCGCGTGGCGCATCGACGGGGGGATCGACGTGTCGGCGAGCGCGCCGAAGCCGGTGGAGACGCCGTAGACGGGGGTGTCCCCGGCGGCGAGCGCGTCGATGTGGGAGCGCACGGAGGCGACCTTCGCGCGGGCCTCGTCGGCGAGGTCCACGCGCGCCCCGCGGCGGGCGACGGCGAGCACGTCCGCGGCGGTGATCCCGGCGGTGGAGAGCGTGACGGAGTGGGTCATGGCTCCGAGGCTAGGTGGCTCCGGCGCGCGCCCACAGGGGCGGAGCCGGGACGGTGTCCGGTATCCCGGTCAGGGCTGGGGTGGGTGACCGTGCACTGAGCCCGGTCCGCGTCGAAAGACACGGACCGGGCTCAGTGGATCAGAGCAGTATCTGGGTCAGAGCAGCAGGTGGGCGAGCGGGGCGGTGAGGAGGATCGTGAGCACCACGCGCACGAACCACAGCAGCACCAGCTGGCCCACGTTGACGGGGATGCGGGTGGCGAGGATCGAGGGGACCAGCGCGGAGAAGAACACGATCTGCGAGACCGCGGTGACGCCCACGGTGAAGCGCAGCACGATCGAGGCGTGGTCGGCGACGACCGTCGCGGGCAGGAACATCTCCGCGATGCCGACCGCGACCGCCTTGCCGGCGAGCGCCGGGTCCGGCAGCTGCACGATCCACGCGAAGGGCACGAACAGCCAGCCGATCAGGTCGAACACGGGCGTGTAGGTGGCCAGCAGCAGTCCAGCCAGGCCCACCGAGAGGATCGAGGGGACGATCGCGGCGGACATCAGCACGCCGTCCTTGAAGGTGTCCCAGCTGCCGCGGACCACGCCCGGCGCGCCGTGCAGCGCGCGC
>DAHVRS010000065.1 GCA_027322375.1 Brachybacterium sp.
ACCTTCGCAACGCGCGGGTCCTGCTCGAGCAGTTCCTTGAGCGCGGACTTGTGGCCGTGGCCGGCGTTATCGGAGCCGGTGACGATGGTGAGAGCCATGATGTTCTCCTTCGATCGGATGGTGCAGGTCTGTGACGTGAGGGTCGGTCGCCAGGCGAGACAGGGGCCTGGCGAGGGCGCTGAGAGGGGCGGGCAGCCTGCCCCGTGAGCGCAGCGGGTGCGATGTTGGCGAGAAATGTCAGGTTCTGAACCACCACGATGCCGAAACTGGCTCAGAATCGCACAATCCCCGAAAGGTGCGGGCCGGCCGGCCAGGCACCGGGCCGGCTGGCCAGCCAGGCAGGCGGCCCGCCGGTCAGTCGGCGAGCTTCTCCGCGAGGAGGGTGACGATCTTCGAGAAGGAGACCGCGCCCGGGTCGGGGGTGCCCACGGACTTGTCGCCGTGGTTGCGGGCGCGGCCCATCGTCGCGGCGATGTCGGCGGTCGCCTCGGCGCCTTCCACGGCGCGGGCCGCGGCCGTGGCGAGGGTGCGGGAGACGGTGGCGGCGGCGCCGTCACCGTCGGCGCCCCCGGCCTGGGCCAGGGAGATCGCCTCGCGGAAGGGGGCGGCGGCGTCGACCATGGTCTTGTCGCCCGGGGTCGCGCCGCCCAGCCGCTCGATCGCCTCGACACCCAGGACGAGGCCGGTGAGCAGCTGCTCACCGGTGACCGCGGCGTCGTCGGAGAAGGCACTGCCCAGGCTCGTCAGGGCCGCGCCCCACAGGGCGCCGGAGGTGCCGCCGGCCTCGGCGGACCAGTGCGCGCCGGCCTGGACGAGGACGGTGCGGGCACCGCCGTCGGCCGCGACGACCCGATCGGCGGCCTTGCGGGCCGCCTGCGAGCCGAGCACCATGCCCTGGCCGTGGTCGCCGTCACCGGCGATCTGGTCCATGCGGCCCAGCTCGGGCTCGAGCTCGACGAGCAGCGCCTCGACGTCGGCGAGGAGCCATGCGATGCGCTGCGCGGACTCGCGCGACTCGGCGGAGGCGGCGGGGATGGGGTCCTCGCCGGGGGTGTAGAGCTCGGTGCGCTCGGTGCCGAGGTCGCCCTGGACGGTGCCGCCGCGGCGGAAGGCGGGGGCGTCGGCGGCGGCGAGCCAGTGCTGCTCGAGCTCCTCGTCCAGGCGCATGACGGTCAGCGACAGGCCGGCCATGTCAAGGCTGGTGACGTGCTCTCCCACCTCGGGGCGCACGATCGTCAGGCCCGCCTCCTGCAGGAGCTGCGAGGCGTGCTTCCACACCACGAACATCTCCTCGTACTTCACGGTGCCGAGCCCGTTCAGGACGGCGGCGACGCGGGTCGAGTCGAGCTCGGGGGTCTCGGCGAGGACACCGTCGACGAGGATCTTCGCGAGCTCCTTCGCGGACGGCATCGGCTGCTCGTCGATGCCGGGCTCGCCGTGGATGCCCAGGCCGATCGCCATCTTCCCCTCGGGGACGTGGAAGAGGGCGTCGTCGGCGCCGGGCAGGGTGCAGCCGTCGAAGGCGACGCCGAGGGTGCGGGTGGCGTCGTTCGCCTTCCAGGCGAGGCGCTCGGCCTCGTCGATGTCGGCGCCGGCCTGGATCGCGGCCCCGGCGACCTTGAAGACGGGCAGGTCGCCGGCGATGCCGCGGCGGTCGCGGTGCTCGCCCTCGCGGCCGGAGGCGACATCGTCGCTGACCGCGACGATCCGCACGTCGATGCCCTCGGCGCGCAGCTTCTCCGCGGCGACGCCGAAGTGGAGCACGTCCCCGGCGTAGTGGCCGAAGCCGAGGATCACGCCGCCGCCGTTCTCGGCGTTCTTCGCGACCGAGTAGACCTGGTCGGAGGACGGCGAGGAGAAGATGTTCCCGCAGGGGGCACCGTGGGCGAAGCCGGGCCCGACCCAGCCGGCGAAGGCCGGGTAGTGGCCGGAGCCGCCGCCGACGACGAGGGCGGGCTGGCCCGTCGGCGTCTGCTTCGCGCGCACCACGCCGCCGTGCACGCGCACCAGCTCTTCGGGGTGCGCGGCCACGAGGCCCTCGACAGCATCGGCGGGGAAGGTCTGGGGGTCGTCGAACAGGTAGGTCATCGTGCGCTCCGGATCGGCTGGGTCGGGTGGGTGGAAGGACGCGTCAGGCGGCGGTGTAGCCGCCGTCGATGGACAGGACCGAGCCTGTCACGAAGCTGGAGGCATCGGAGGCGAGATAGACGGCGGCGCCTGCGAGCTCCTCGGGCTCGCCGGGGCGGCCCATCGGGGTCATGAGGTTCCAGATGTCGATCTGCTCGCCGCCTTCCTCGTAGAACCCGCGGGTCAGCTCGGTGCGCATGTAGCCGGGGGCGATGGCGTTCACGCGCACGCCGCGGCCGGCCCACTCGAGCGCGGCGGAGCGGGTGAGGTTGTGGACGGCGGCCTTCGAGGCGTTGTAGGAGGCCTGCGTCTGGGGGACGTTGGCGATGATGCCGCTCATCGAGCCGGTGTTGATGATGCTGCCGCGGCCCCGCTCGAGCATGCGCCGACCCACGGCGGAGAGCACGTGGTAGACGCCGTCGAGGTTCAGGGACATCACGGCGCGCCACTTCTCGCCGTCCCCGTCCTCGACGGGGTGGTGGATGGTGCGCCCGGCGTTGTTCAGCAGGATCTCGATCCCACCCACCTCCGCATCGAGCGCGGCGACGACCTCCTCGACCTGGGCCTGGTCAGTGACGTCGAGGTGGCGGTAGGAGACGGCGACGCCGGTCTCGGCGGCGAGGTCCTTCGCGGCCTGCTCGCCGGTCGCATCGTCGATGTCCGCGAGGACGATCGGGGCGCCGTGCTGGGCGAGGCCCTTGGCCATCGCGAGGCCCAGGCCCTTCGCGCCGCCGGTGACGAGGGCGGTGCGGCCGGTGAGGTCGAACAGGGGGCTGATCGAGGAGGTCATGCGGCGATATCCTTCTTTCCGAGGCGGGGCTGGTCGACCTTCAGCGCGTAGGTCATGAGGAAGGCGAGGCCGTAGAGGG
>DAHVRS010000095.1 GCA_027322375.1 Brachybacterium sp.
TGGGCGTGGTGGGGGTGGTGGGCGGCCTCGGCGTGTTCGCCGTGGTGCTGCTGCCGGCCTGCTGGCTGCAGCGCCGACGCTTCGGGCGGGTGCAGCCGCAGCGGCTGCTCGGCATCGCCGTGATCTGCGTGTACACGATGACGCTCGCGGGGCTGACGATCGCGCCGGCCTATGACGTGGCGCTGACCTGCCGTTCCCGTACCGGCGGCGCGCTGCGCCTGGACCCCTTCCACACGCTCGCCGAGGTGCGCGCGCTGCGCCGCGACGGGACGTCCTGGCTGGGGGTGGCGGTGAGCTTCCCGGTGGTGCAGATCGTGATGAACATGGCGCTGTTCGTGCCGCTGGGGATGATCCTGCGCGGCGTGTTCCGGCTGGATGCGACCGCGGCCGTGGCGACGGGGATGCTGCTCTCGGCGCTGATCGAGCTCACCCAGTACACGGGTGCGTTCGGGATCTACCCGTGCGGGGTGCGGATCGCGGACATCGAGGACCTGCTGGCGAACACGGCCGGCGGCCTGCTCGGCGTCCTCGCCGCCCCGCTGCTCAGGCGCTGGCGGGTGCCACTGTTCATGCACGACCACGCTCCAGGCTCGGACCCGTGGGAGCACTGGCGGGAGCTGTGGCCGGGCGACGAGGACAGGCGCGGGCGGTGAGCCCGCGCCTGCTCAGGCGGTGATGGTCAGCGTCGAGCGGGAGTCCGCACCGCGGCGCACGTGGATCTGCTCGGCGATCTGTGCCTTCATGTCGCCGACATGGCTGACGATCCCGATCGTGCGGCCGGTCGCGGCGAGGCGCCCGATCTCGCGGACCACGGTCTCGAGGGTCTCGGGGTCCAGGGAGCCGAAGCCCTCGTCGATGAAGAGGGTCTCCATCGCCACTCCCCCGGCCTCGCCGGTGACGATGTCCGCGAGGCCCAGTGCGAGCGCGAGGGAGACGAAGAAGGTCTCGCCGCCGGAGAGGGTCTCGGGCACGCGCACCTGATCGGTGCGGCGGTCCAGGACCAGCAGGTCAAGGCCCGTCTTCCGTGCGCCGCGGGCGCCGGTGTCGCGCCGCAGCTCGAGCTCGGAGCCGGAGAAGAGGGCCAGGCGCACGTTCGCGGCGTCGATCACGGCGTCCAGGCGCCACATGAGCACATAGGTGGACAGCTGCACGCGGTCCCCATCGGCCGAGCGGCCCGTGGCGAGATCGGCGACACGCACCACGACTCCGGCGTCCTCGGAGACGGTGCGGACCTGCTCCGCGGCACGAGCGAGGGCGGTGCGGGCGGTCGCGGCGCGCTCGGCGATGCCGGCGGTCCGGGCGGCATGCCCCGCAGCCACGCGGGTGGCCTCCTGCGCGGTCGCGAGGGCGGCGGCGGTGCTCTGCACGGCGCCCGCGGCCTGCTCCCGGGCCTCCTCGGTCGCGACCGTCTCCGCGATCCCCTCCTCGGCGAGGCCGTCGGCGAGGCGGGACTCGTCCACGGCCCGGTCCTGGACCTGCTTCTGGGCGGCGGCGCGCTCGGCGGCGGGCAGGACTGCGGCGCGGGCTGCCTCGGCAGTCGCGAGTCCGCTCGAGGCGAGGGTCCGGTCCGCCTCAGCGGCGAGCTCCGCCGCGTGCTCCTCGGCCTGGATCCGGCCGCCCAGTGCTTCACGCAGGGCGGTCGCGGCACGGGCACGCGCAGTGCGGGCGCGGCGGCGAGCAGCGATCGACTCGTCCTCGCCACGCGCCTCGACGAGGCGTTCCCTGTCAGCCTCGAGGACGCGGGAGGTCTCCTCGATCCCGGTGCGCTCCCGCTCGATGGCGAGGGCTGCGCGCTCCCGCTGCGCAGCGAGTTCTTCGGTCGCGGTGTCGTGGGCGGTCAGCTGCTGCTCGAGCTGCTCGAGGCGGGTGCTGGCCGCGGTCGCCTCCGCGAGTGCCGCCTTCGCCGCGGTGACGCCGGCGCTGGCCGTCTCCGCAGTGTGCTCGCCGACCTGTGCGCGCAGGCGCTCCAGCTCCTGACGGGCGAGGGCGAGGGCCTGCTGGTCACGGGCCTGCTCCTGCTCGGCCCTCCGGCGCGCGGCCTCCGCCGCCTCGACCTGCTCGGGGGAGACAGCATCCTCGGCAGGGTCAGCCGGATGAGGATGATCGGCAGCACCGCAGACAGGGCAGGGACTCCCGTCGGTGAGGTCGACGGCGAGCTCGGCAGCGATCCCGGCGAAGCGCCGACGACGCAGCTCCGCCTCCGTCTCGGCCCGATCCTTGGCGGTGTGCAGGGACTGCTCAGCGGTCCGTTCGGCGGTGCGCACCGCCTTCTCCTGCGCGGCCGCGGCGGTGGTCGCCGCCTGCACATCGCGAGCAGCAGCCAGCGCATGGCGCGCCTCGGCCAGAGCCCCGGCCGCGGTCCGCGCGGCATCGCGCTGACCCACGAGCTCCGTCCGCGCCGCGGGCCGCGCCTCGAGCTTCCGAGCGAGCTCGCCGAGCTGCTTCTCCTGCCCGGCAAGGGCCTCCCGGCGCCGCGCGAGCTGTGTCTCGCGCCCCGGCAGAGCGGCCTCGAGCGCCTCGAGGTCCTTGAGCGCCCCCGCGGCAGCAGTCGCCTCCTCCGCAGCGGCGGCCAGCGCCTGCGCTGCCCCGTCGGTCCCGAGCAGATCGACGAGGTCAGGATGCGCGTCGCGCTGCTCGGCGGCGAGGGCGGTGAGCTGCTCGATCGCGGTTGCCGCGGCCGCAGCGGCGGTGTCGCGGCGGCGCAGCAGCTCGACGACAGGCCGGGCGGTCTCGTCCCGACCCAGCGCAGTGCGGGCCCGCTCCACCTGCGACGTCTCCGCCTCGAGCCGGGCGGCCAGCTGATCGAGGGTGCGGCGGCGGTCAATGCGGGCGAGAGCGGTGCGGGCTGCCTCCGCGGCCTCGCGAGCAGCATTCTCGGCGGTCTGTGCGGCAGCCCCTGCGGCCGCGGCCTCGGCGGCACGCGCGGTGACCAGGGCAAGCTGCTCCTCCGCCCCGTCGGCGAGTGGCTCCAGGCGGAGTGCCTTCGCATGCTCGGCGAGAGCGGTGGAGTGCTCCTCCTCCAGTGCCGTGGCCTCGGTGAAGCGGGCAAGAGCGCTGGCGAGGGTCTGCTGGGCGGCGTCGACCTCGCGCCTCGCCTGCTTGCGCATCTCCTCGAGCTGCTTCTCGACGGCGGCGTAGGTCTCGGTGCCGAACACGCGCTGCAGCACCTGCTGGCGCTCGGCGGTGCCGGCGCGGAGGAAGCGTGCGAACTCGTTCTGCGGCAGCAGGACGGTCTGCGTGAACTGCTCGCGGGTGAGGCCGACGGCGCGCTGCACCTCTCGTCCCACCTCGTCGATGCGGCTCGCGACGACCTCGACCCCGGTCCCGGACCCGGCCTCGTCGGCGATCGCGGCGGGCAGTGCTTCCGGGGAGCCGATCCGCCACATGATGGCCTTGGCCTGTTCCTTCGTGGTGCCTGTGCCGCGCAGCTTGGGGCGCTGGAACTCGGGCTGTCGGCGCACGCGGTGGAGGCCCGAGGGCGTCTCGAACACGAGGTCGACGACGCTGGGCTGCGTGGGCGGCGCGAACTGGGAGCGGATCCGGGCGTCGCTCGTCGCACTGCCGGCGACCTGCCCGTACAGCGCGTAGACGATCGCGTCGAGGATCGTGGACTTGCCGGAGCCGGTGGGATCCTCGAGCAGGAACATCCCGCTCGCGCCGAGGGCGGTGAAGTCGATCTCGACGGTCCCGGCGAAGGGGCCGATCCCGGTCATCCTCAGGTGGTGCAGCTTCACAAGGCCTCCTGCCGGCGGCGCACGGCGGTGTAGGCGCGGTCTAGCACGTCGTGCTCCGCAGGGGTGGGGTCACCGCCGGTGACGTGGGCGAGGAACTCGCCCATCACCTCGAGCGGGTTCTGCTCGCGGCGCACGACGGGGGTGCCCTCGCGGGCCTCGCGGCCCTCGGGCGCGTACTCGGTGAGCAGCAGGTGAGGGTAGGCCTCGCGCAGCTGTTCCTGCAGGTGGGCGGGGCGGGCAGGGTCGGTGACGACGGCTTTCAGCCAGTCCCCGGCGTGCGTGTCGGCGCGGT
>DAHVRS010000124.1 GCA_027322375.1 Brachybacterium sp.
TGCGGCCGACCCGGGTGAGCCGGCGTCCGCCGGGCTCGCGCGGGGCGTCCTCGATCGCGCCGAGTTCGTCCAGCAGGCGCACCCCGTCGGTGATCGCCCGGTTGGCGGGCGGCTCGACGAAGGGGAAGGACTCCACATCGCCCAGCCCCAGGCTGGTCATCAGCAGCACGACAGAGGCGAGGGAGGTGCGCAGGATCTCCGGCTCGGTGAACTCGGGCCGGCCCTCGAAGTCCTCCTCGGAGAACAGGCGGATCGCGATGCCGGGCGCGGTACGGCCCGAACGGCCCGAGCGCTGGTTGGCGCTGGCCTGCGAGATCGGCTCGATGGGCAGGCGCTGCACCTTGGTGCGCTGGGAGTAGCGGGAGATGCGGGCGAGGCCCGAGTCGATGACGTAGGTGATGCCGGGGACGGTCAGGGACGTCTCGGCGACGTTGGTCGACAGGATGATGCGCCGGTAGGTGCCGGCCTTCGGCGGGGAGAAGATCTTCTGCTGGTCCTGGGCGGAGAGCCGCCCGAACAGGGGCAGCACCTCGACGGGCAGGGCGGAGCGGCCACGGGCGCCACGGGCCAGATGCGCCTCGAGCGCGTCGGAGATCTCCCGGATCTCCCGCTCGCCGGGCAGGAACACGAGCATGTCGCCGGGGCCCTCGGCGGCGAGCTCGTCGACCGCGTCGGTGATCGCCTGGGTGAGGTCGCGCTCGATGGAGTGGATGTCCTCGAGCTCGTCGTCGTCCTCCACCTCGGCCTCGAGCACGAGCGGGCGGTAGCGGATCTCGACGGGATAGGTGCGGCCGGAGACCTCGATGATCGGGGCGGGCTTCTTCTCGCCCGAGGGCAGTGCCTGCGCGAAGTGCTCGGCGAAGCGCTCGGGGTCGATGGTCGCGGAGGTGATGATCACCTTGAGGTCAGGGCGCTGCGGGAGGATCTGGCGGAGGTAGCCGAGGATCACGTCGATGTTCAGCGAGCGCTCGTGCGCCTCGTCGATGATGATCGCGTCGTAGCGCTCCAGCAGCCGGTCCCGGCCGATCTCGGCGAGCAGGATGCCGTCGGTCATGAGCTTCAGCCGGGTCCCGCGCGTGGTCTCCTTCGTGAAACGCACCTGGTAGCCGACGGTCCCCTCCCCCAGCTTCTCCCCGAGCTCGGCGGCGATGCGCTGCGCGACGGAGCGGGCCGCGATGCGGCGCGGCTGGGTGTGACCGATGAGCCGGCGCCCCTGCCCGTAGCCGAGCTCGAGCAGCATCTTCGGGATCTGGGTGGTCTTGCCGGACCCGGTGGCGCCCGCGATGACCACGACCTGGTGCTCGGAGATCGCCTTCTGGATGTCCTCGCGCCGCTGGGAGACGGGGAGGTCGCCCGGGTAAGTGATCCGCAGGGTCGGCGCGGCAGGCGCCGACGGATCAGCGGCCGACGGGTCAGCGGCCTGCGGGGACTGGGCAGCGGCGGAATCGGGCGTCGAGGAAGGCGTGGTCATGGCGACGCCACTCTACGTGGCCGGGCCCTTCCCGGTCGCGTAATATCCGCGCAGCCCGTCGGCGCCCCGGCAGTCTGCGCCGCAGTGACTGCCGGCGTGCGTGCGCAGCGCCAGCGCGCGTGCGCAGTGCCGTCAGGCGGCGAGCAGGCGGTGGCCGGCGCTGCCCAGCCCGTGCCCAGGCGGGTAGGCAGTGACCAGCGCGAGCGCGAGGCGCGTCCCCCAGGCCCAGGCCCGTGCCTGCAGCGCCTGCCACACCTCTTCCTCGTCGGCCCCGATCCAGGAGGCGTCCCGTCGGTACTCGAGCAGGATCTGGTCCGTCGGCGCGTGGAGCAGCAGCGCGCCGAGGTCGCTCGCGGGGTCCCCGCGGGTGGTGTCGCCCCAGTCGATGAGCGAGGCGGTGCCGCCGCCCTCGGGCACCACCACATTGCCGGGATGGGGGTCGCCGTGCAGCAGCAGCTCGCGACCCTCCCAGGGCGCGGCGACGAGTCCGGTCTCCCAGCGCTCGCGCGCCCGGGCGAGGACGTCCTCGCTGAGCACGGCACGCGCCAGATCGGTCTCGAACGCGTCGGTGCGCTCCGTGAGCGGGACACCGCGCACAGGGTTCCGGCCCACGTCCGGCGCGGGGCCAGAGTGGAGGGCGGCGAGCATCCGGGCGAGGTCGCTGGCGGTCTCCGCCCGGGTGAGCGGAGGCGCGTCCGCTGCGGTGATCCCGTCGATCCAGGGCACGAGCACGGCATCGTCCTGGGTGGCGAGGATGAAGGGGACTCGCATGGGCAGCTGGGTACCGAGCCCGCGCAGGCGGCGCAGCACGGTCACCTCGCGGCCCAGCAGCGCCCGAGTCGACTCTCGCCGTGCGACGCGCAGCACGAGCTGGCGACCGCTGAGGGTGCCCACGGGCCACAGCGCGTTGTCCCAGCCCTCAGCGCGGGCGGTGCGGGCGAAGGACCACTGGATGCGCTCGAGCTCCACGCCCTCCTCGGGGCGCAGCCGAGCGCACAGCAGCTCGATACGGCGCAGGTCCACAGGCAGGTCAGCAGGGGGCGGAGAAGGGGCCACTCGCGGCAAGCCGGTCATCTTCCCACCGTACGCGGTCCGCATGTGTCCTGCGCAACGATTCACGGTTCCACCTGCGTGGCCCGGGCGTGGCGGGACCATCTGGAGGGCGCCCCGGCGTCCCGTCGGTCCGCGGCACGCACGCCCGTCGGCGCCTGGCGAGCGCCGCGCCATGCGGCAATCCGAGGCAAGACCCGCCGCATCGGAGCATGGCTCACTAGCGTGGACGGCACGTCCCGCATCACCGCGGCGCGTCTCGCACCCGCGTGGTGCAGCCTGCCCGTCGGCGCCGACGCCGACGCCCCAGCGACCACAGGAGGTCCCGTGGCCAGGATCGGAATCCAGCTCATGATGCTGAAGGACCACGTCCGGGACCAGGGGGTGCTGCCCGTCCTGGAGCGAGTGCGCGAGACCGGCTTCGCGGTCGTCGAGGTCTCCCAGATCCCCATGACCGAGCGGAACGTCGCCGACTTCGCCGCGGCCCGCGCGCAGCTCGGCATCGAGGTCGCCGCGATCTCCGCGAAGACGTCCCTTCCCACCGGGTCGGACGAACCTACGCTCGAGAAGGACTTCGCGCTGCATGTCGAGCATGCGCAGCGCCTGGGCACCTCGATGATCCGCATCGGCATGGCTCCGATGCAGGCGCTGACCTCCCTCTCCGCGTTCGATGACTTCGCCCGCGAGGCCGACGGCTACGCCCA
>DAHVRS010000126.1 GCA_027322375.1 Brachybacterium sp.
TACCAGGCGGTCGCGGCGGCGGTGCGGCGCGCGGACCCGGCGCCCACGAGCAGCAGGATCAGCGGGATGACGAGGGTGCCCATCGAGGTGGAATCCACGAGGGCGAGCACTGCGAGGGCGGCGGGGCCGGCGGCGTCGGGCAGGAGGTCCATGCCTCAAGCATGGTCGGGGCGGGCGGAGAAGTCCTCCTCCCTTGGGAGGAGATCTGCGACGGACCTGTGCCGACGGGCCGAGCGCCTCGTAGGCTCGGGTCATGCCTGCTTCGCCGCCCTCTGCTCCCATTGCCGGACTGTGGCGGCGGGATGCACTGATCGCGGCGGCGTATGCGCTGGTCGTGGTGGCGTTCGCGGCCTCCGGCATTGTCACGAACGGGCTGCTGTGGTGGGCGCCGGCAGGGCCTGGGGCGGTCTCGACGGTGGTGTTGCTGCTGGCCTGCGCGAGCCTCGTGGCGCGCCGCACCCGGCCAGGGCTCGTGCTCGCCGTCGCGGCCCCGCTCTCTGCGTCGGTGATCATGGCCGATGGGCAGATCGCTGCGTACTTCCTGCTGTTCGAGGCGCTGTTCACCCCGGTTCTGCACGGCTCGCGTGCTCTCGCGCGTCTCACCACGCGCCTCGCGCTCGGCGGAGCGGGACTCGCCCTGCTCGCCGCGCTGGTCACGGATGCGCCCGGCTCGCTCGTGTTGGCGGTTGGAGTGGTCCTCGTGCTCACCGTGCTGACCCCGCTGATGTGGGCGTGGGAGGTGCGTCATCACCGCGAGGCGCGCCACGCCGCGGAGCGGCTCGTCGGCCTCGAGCAGAAGCTCACCGCCTCCCGCGCCCGGCATGCCGTCGAGGCGGAGCGGCGCAGCATCGCCCACGACCTGCACGATGTGATCGCCGGGCATCTCAGCGCCGTCTCCCTGCACACCTCGCTCGCCGCAACGCTCGAGGAACGGGGCGCTCGTGAGCGGTCCCTCGCCGCGGCGCGGGACGCCTCCCATGACGCGCTGCGGGACCTGCGCTGGATGATCGGGGTGCTCAGCGCCGAGGACGCCGGGGCCCTGCCCGCCCCGACCCTCACCTGGCCCACCCTCGCCGCGCGGCTCCGGGACAGAGATCCCACAGCGAGGATCGAGATCGACCCGGCGCTTGATGGGGAGGAGCCGGCGCTCGAGGATCCGGCGGTGCGTTCCGCGCTGCTGCGCCTCGCAGCGGAGGCGGTGACCAATGCGGTGCGGCATGGGGAGGCGCCCTTCGTGCTAGAGGTGAGCGTGGGTGAGGATGCGGTGGAGCTGGTGATGAGGAACGGCCGACGGGCGAGCGTGCCAACGGGGACGGGGATCGGGCGCGGGGCGATCGCGCATCGCGCGGCAGCTGTCGGCGGGGTGGCGAGCTCGGGACCGGAGGGCGAGTGCTGGGTGGTGCGGGCGGTGCTGCCTGTCACGGCAGAGGTGGTGCAGCGATGACGCTTCGGGTGCTCATCGCCGAAGACCATCCCTCGGTGCGTTCCGCGTTCGTCGCGCTGCTCGGTGCGGCGCCGGATATCGAGGTGGTCGCCGAGGCGGCCGATGGGCCCTCCGCCCTCGCCGCCGCGCGCCAGCACCGCCCCGACGTGGTGCTCACCGATGTGCGCATGCCCGGCGCGACCGGGATCGAGATCACCCCGCAGCTGCGCGAACTGGGCGCGAACGTGCTGGTCATCTCCGGCTTCGACCTGGATGCGCAGGTGCTAGGCGCGCTCGCGGCCGGGGCCGACGGCTATCTCGTGAAGTCCGAGGAGCCGCAGCGGATCCTCGAGGCGGTCCGGGCC
>DAHVRS010000159.1 GCA_027322375.1 Brachybacterium sp.
CGACGTGGCCGAAGCCGAGGTCGAGCAGTGCGAGGGCCACCTCGCCGTCCTTGTCGAAGCCGGCCGCGAGCCCCAGCGGGCTGCGATGCTCGGCGCCGAGCACCCGGCGGGCGGGACGCGCATCACGCATCGGATGCGGCACGCCGAACACGCGGCGCAGCACGGCAGGGCCGCCGGGCAGGGCATGCGCGGTCGCGAGGGCATGGACGGTCAGGCGATGGGCCTGCTCGGGATCCATGCGGCGCAGCACGTGATGGAACAGGGAGTCGTAGGCACCGCGGCGTGCGGTCTCGTCAGCGGTCACGCCACTACGGTACGTGGTCAGGCGCCTGCGCGAGGAGCCCGAGGTCCCTGGCGGACAGTCACCGCCATGTAGACGAGTGCGATGATGGGCAGTGCGAGGGGGACGTAGCCGTAGCCCTGCCCGTACACGCTCCAGACGGTCGCGTCCGGGAACAGTGCGGCGTCCACGACGGTGAGCGTTCCCACCACGAGGACGCCCACGAGCTCGACGAGGCACAGGCGCCGGGCGAGCACGGAGCGGGCCCCGCCGCGCACGAGCGCGATCATCACTGCGATGTAGGTCAGCGCGGCGAGCAGCGAGAGGGAGTATGCGACCGGCGCGTAGGTGAAGTGTCGGCCGATCTGCACACCGCTGCGCGCGGTCGCGGACAGCGCGAAGATGCCGTAGGCGGCGATGAGCACGATCTCGAAGCCGCGGTTGCTGCGGGGCGCACGGGCAGACCCCGCAGAGGCTGTGTCCCGGTGGTGCGTGGTGCTCATGCGAAGCCTCCCGGCCAGATCTGGTGCAGCCTCATCAGCAGCACGATGGGGACGAGGGCGCCGACGGCCACGACCAGGCTCCCCCAGCGGCTGCGCTCGAACAGGCCCATCCAGCCGCCGCCCACGGTCATCACGACCGCGGTGAGCAGGTAGCCGTACAGGGTGACCCGCTCGGGCGGGGCACCGCCGCCGAGGTCGCGGAGGGTGAGGACGACGCCGAGGAGCACCCAGACCAGCGCGCTGAGCAGCGCTCCGGCCAGCAGGATCAGATCAGCGCTCAGGTCGCGCAGGGTGTAGTAGAGCGCGAGCAGGCCTGTGAGGCCGCAGACCACCGCGACCACGATGCTGAGCACCGACATACGTCCTGAACCCTCCTCGCCGGGGCGCGGACACGACGTCCAGCCCGCCCCTACGATAGAGGCATGCCCACCATTTCTCTCACTGCTGATTCCCCGCGTGACGTCACGGCTGACGTCCTCATCCTGCCCCTGGTCGCCGGGGCCGACGACGCCCCGTCCACGGTGCCCGGTAGCCCCGAGATCTCCGAGGTCATCGCCGCTCTGGACGCCTCCGCATCCCACGGCGAGCTACACCGCCTGCCCGCCGCCGGCCTCGCCGTGGCACGCACCCTGCTGCTCGTCGGCGTGGGTGAGGAGAATCTCGCCGAGGTCTCCGAGGAGGACCTCCGCCTGGCCTTCGGCGCGGCGACCCGCTCGCTCGCCGGCGTCGACCACGCCGCCCTCGCCCTGCCCACCGGCACCGCCGCCCAGCGCGCCGCCGCCCTCGAGGGCGGGGCGCTCGGCGCCTACGCCTTCACCGCCCACAAGAGCGACGTCGGCGGCTCCGCCCCGAAGGGCGCGCTCGGCGCGCTGACCCTCGTCACCGACGGGGAGGACGCCGAGGCCGCGCTCGAGCGCGCCACCGTCCTCGCCGACATCGCCCAGATCACCCGCGATCTGGTCAACACCCCGCCGAACCTGCTCTACCCCGCCGAGTTCGCGCGCCGCGCGGAGGAGCTCGTCGCCGAGCTGCCGCTGACCGTCAGCGTGCTGGACGAGAAGCAGCTGGCTGAGGGCGGCTACGGCGGCATCGTGGGCGTCGGTCAGGGCTCGACCCGTCCGCCGCGCCTGGTGAAGCTCGAGTACGCACCGGAGGGCGCGGAGAAGTCCGTGGCGCTGGTGGGCAAGGGCATCACCTTCGACACCGGCGGAATCTCGCTGAAGCCCGCCGCGGGCATGGACGACATGACCTCGGACATGGCCGGTGCCGCAACGGTGCTCGCCGCGACCATCGGCGCAGCCCGCCTCGGCCTCGGCGTCAAGGTCACCACCTACCTCGCGCTCGCGGAGAACATGCCCGGCGGCGGCGCGCAGCGCCCCGGCGACGTGGTCACCATGCGCAACGGCAAGACCGTCGAGGTCCTCAACACTGACGCCGAGGGGCGCATGGTCATGGCCGACGCGCTCGTGGACGCGGTCGCGGACTCCCCCGACCTCGTCATGGACGTCGCGACCCTCACCGGCGCGGCCGTGGTCGCACTCGGCACCCGCACCGCGGGCGTCATGGGCACCCAGACGGGCCGCGACCTGGTCATGGCCGCCGCAGGTGTGACCGGCGAGCCGTTCTGGCCGCTGCCCTTCCCCTCCGAGCTGCGCGCGGACCTCACCGGCCGCGTCGCGGATCTGCGCAACATCGGCGAGCGTCCTGGCGGCGCGCTCTCGGCCGGAATCTTCCTGGCCGAGTTCGTGGGCGAGACCGAGTGGGCTCACCTGGACATCGCCGGCCCCGCCTACGCCTCGAAGCCCCACGGCTACATGGGCAAGGGCGCGACCGGCATGAGCGTCCGGACCGTCCTGCAGGTCCTCGCGGACGTCGCCACCGGCGAGAAGGCGTGAGACTCACCGCATCTGACCGGTGAGTCGACCGCGCAAGCGGTCGGTACGGCGCCGCCCGGTGCCCTAGCATGGGTCCCGCAGGCGGCGCCGTCGGCCATCCGGTCCTGGCGGCACGCGGAGAACACGCACTTACCGAGGAGCACACAGGTGGCTGACACAACCACTGACCAGTTCGACGTCGTGATCCTGGGCGGTGGCAGCGGCGGCTATGCGGCCGCGCTGCGCGGCGCCCAGCTCGGCCAGAAGATCGCCCTCGTGGAGAAGGACAAGCTCGGTGGCACCTGCCTGCACCGCGGCTGCGTCCCGACGAAGGCGCTGCTGCACGTCGGCGAGCTCGCCGACGCCCCGTCCGAGGCTGCGGCCGCGGGCGTTGACCTCACCCTCGCGGGCATCGACGCCACGAAGGTCCTGGGGTTCAAGGACAAGATCATCGGGCGCCTCTACAAGGGCCTCCAGGGTCTGGTGAAGTCCCGCAAGGTCGAGTACGTCGAGGGCTTCGGCACCCTGACCGGTCCGAACACGGTCTCGGTCGATACCGCGAACGGCACCCGCACCCTCACGGGCAAGAACGTCATCCTGGCCTCCGGCTCCTACTCGAAGACCCTCCCGGGCATCGATCTGGGCGGCCGCTTCCTGGACTCCGAGGCCGCTCTGCAGCTGCCGGAGATCCCGAAGAACCCGATCATCCTGGGCGGCGGCGTCATCGGCGTCGAGTTCGCCTCGGTGTGGAAGTCCCTCGGCGCGGAGTCCGTGACGATCATCGAGGGCCTGCCCCACCTGGTCGCCAACGAGGACGAGGCGCTGTCCAAGGCGCTCGAGCGCGCCTACAAGAAGCGCGGCATCGCCTTCTCCCTCGGGGTGTTCACCGAGAAGGCCGAGCAGACCGAGACCGGTGTGAAGGTCACCCTCGCCGACGGCAAGGTCTTCGAGGGCGACTACCTGCTGGTCGCCGTGGGCCGTGGCCCGAACACCTCCGGCATGGGCTACGAGGAGCAGGGCATCGAGATGGATCGCGGCTTCGTGCTCGCGAACAAGGAGACCCTGGAGACCAACGTCCCCGGCGTCTACGCCGTGGGCGACATCGTCCCCGGCCTCCAGCTCGCCCACCGCGGCTTCGCCCAGGGCATCTACGTCGCCGAGCGCATCGCGGGCCTGAACCCGGCACCGATCGTCGAGTCCGGCATCGAGCGCATCACCTACTGCGAGCCCGAGCTCGGCTCCGTGGGCCTGACCGAGAAGCAGGCCAAGGAGCAGCTGGGCGAGGACAAGGTCGAGGCCTACGAGTACAACCTCGGCGGCAACGGCAAGTCCCAGATCCTCGGCACCACCGGCTTCATCAAGCTGGTCCGCGAGAAGGACGGCCCGATCATCGGCGTCCACATGATCGGCTCGCGCACCTCGGAGCTGATGGGCGAGGCGCTGCTCATCGTCAACTGGGAGGCGTACCCCGAGGACGTCGCCTCCCTCATCCACGGCCACCCCTCGCAGCACGAGGCCATGGGCGAGGCGGCTCTCGCCCTCGCCGGCAAGCCGCTGCACGCGCACGCCTGAGTCTTCCCAGGAGGAGAGAACCCCATGTCTGAAACCGTGAAGATGCCGGCACTCGGCGAGTCCGTCACCGAGGGCACCGTCACCCGCTGGCTCAAGGCCGTCGGTGACACCGTCGAGGTCGACGAGCCGCTGCTCGAGGTCTCGACCGACAAGGTCGACACCGAGATCCCCTCCCCCGTCGCGGGGACGATCGAGAAGATCCTGGTCGAGGAGGACGACGACGCCGAGGTCGGCGCCGATCTCGTCGTCATCGGCGATGGCTCGGGCTCGGCCGACGCGGGCTCCGACGACTCCGGCGCCGAGGCGCCCGCCGAGGAGGCTCCCGCAGCCGAGGCTCCGGCCGAGGAGCCGGCCGAGGAGCCGGCCGCTGAGGCCGCTCCCGCCGCCGAGGCGGCCCCGGCCGAGGCGCCTGCTGCCTCCGGTGGCGACGCAGAGGGCCAGGAGGTGACGATGCCGGCGCTCGGCGAGTACGTCACCGAGGGCACCGTCACCCGCTGGCTCAAGGCCGTCGGCGAGACCATGGAGGTCGACGAGCCGCTGCTCGAGGTCTCGACCGACAAGGTCGACACCGAGGTCCCCTCCCCCGTCGCGGGCACCGTCCTCGAGATCCTCGTCCAGGAGGACGAGGACGCCGAGGTGGGCGCCGTACTGGCCGTGGTCGGGGAC
>DAHVRS010000183.1 GCA_027322375.1 Brachybacterium sp.
ACCGCGCGCGAGCACCGCGCGCTCGCGCCCTTCGCGGTCGCGAGCATGGGCAACGAGGCGGGCATCGTCGGCGCGGCCGACCTCGCACGCTGAGAACCTCGTGCGCTGAGGGCCTCTTGCAGGACATATTCGTCGGGCCCCGGACCACCATGGTCCGGGGCCCGACGCATGCCCGGCTCAGAGCGCGGCGCCGCTGTGGGGGTCGTCGTCCTCCTCGTCGTCGCGCGGGGCGCGCAGCAGCAGCGCGATGAGCCCGCCGACGGCGGCGAGGCCGCCCAGCCATCCCAGGAATCCGGGCAGCGTGGGCGTGAGCGCCCCGACCAGCAGCAGCGCGAAACCACCCAGCAGAGCTGTCCACGACCACAGGGCACGATCCGAGGGGATGGGCAGATCCGGTTCCGGCGGCTCGAAGTCTCCGTAGAGCACGTCCTCGTCATCGAGCTCGCGAGGACTCTCGGTGCCGCGCCGACGTGCCCGGTCTGCGCTCCCGGAACGGTCATCGGGAGGACGTGCGGCCGACGGGTGGGCGGCGCGGGAGCGCGCGATCGCCTCCGGGCTCGGCGGACCGCTCGGCTCTTCCTCGCCCGGCCACGAATCCTCGTCTTCAGGCGGCTCGGGGGCAGCGGGCTCGCGCGGCGCCTCACCGGGGCCGAGGACGAGGCCTTCGCCCTCGAGCATGCGCGCGAACTCGGCGTCGACGTCGCGGTCGTCGTGCCCGCGCCCCGCGGGGCTCGTCATCCGTCCCCACCCCCTCGGGGAAGGTGCGCGCGCAGGAAGCGATCCGAGGCGTCGAAGAGCAGCTCGGCGTCATGATCCAGGGTCGCGAGGTGGTAGCTGCACGGCAGGGACAGTCGCTCGACGGGCCCGGTCACCCCAGCGGCGACGATGTCGCTGTCCGTGGGCGGCACGGTGTGGTCGGTGCGGGAGGTGGCCAGCAGCAGCGGCACCTGGACGGCGCCGAGGTTCCGCCGTGTGGCGCGGAACAGTGCGCGCAGCTCGGCGACGGCGCGGACGGGCAGACGCGCGTAGGCCTCCTCCGTCGCGCCGGGCAGGGCCACGTCCGAGCCGATCCCGGGCAGGGTCGGCACGAGGCGGGAGAGGGGCCGTGCGATGGCCGCGACGGACGGCACCGTCATACCGGGATTCACCGCGATGATCGCCCCGATGCGGCCCTCCAGCGCGGGATCCTCCGCGAGCGCGAGGGTGAGCGCACCGCCCATCGAGAGCCCGCCCACCGCGATCGGACCGTGCCCCTCGGACAGCTCCAGCGCGGCATCGCGCACGGCCCCGTACCAGTCCTCCCAGCGGGTGCGGGCGAGGTCCTGCTCGGTGGTGGCGTGACCGGGCAGGAGCGGCAGCTCGACTTCCCAGCCGCGGCGGGCGTGATCCTCCGCCCACGGGCGCATCGACTGCGGCGAGCCGGTGAAGCCGTGGCACAGGAGCAGACGCCCGAGCGGGTTAGAGTGACCCCGCGCGCGCCAGGGACGAGAAAGTTCGCTGAACGCCATGGGTCCATCGTCGCACCTGGCAGGACCCGCCCGCGCACGCGTCCTCGTTCCGTGACCGTCCCGCAGTACTCCCGACACCCCTTGCCCCACCCCACCCTGCTGCTGCCGCCCCCGCACCTTGCTGTCCCCGCCCCGAATCTGCCCAGGAGCCTGCTGTGCTGTACGAAATCGCCAAGCCCTTCGTGATGGCGGCGGTGAGAGTGCTGTGGAACCCCACCATCACTGGGGAGGAGAACATCCCCGAGACCGGCCCGGTGATCCTCGCGTCGAACCACCTCGCCTACTCCGACACCGTCTTCCTGCCCGGCCAGGTGCGGCGCAGCGTCAACTTCCTGGGCAAGTCCGACATCTTCACCGGCTGCTCCCCGATCCACCGCATCGCCGGCGCTGTCATGCGCGGTCTGCGCGTGATGCCGGTGGATCGCAGCGGCGGACGAGCCTCCAGCACCGCGCTGCAGGCCGGTCTCGACGTCCTCGCCCGCGGGGAGGTGCTGGGCATCTACCCGGAGGGGACACGCAGCCCCGACGGTCGCCTGCACCGCGGCAAGACCGGCGTGGCGCGCCTCGCGCTCGCCGGGAATGCCCCGATCGTGCCGGTCGCGATGCTCGGCGCCTTCGAGGCGCAGGGCGAGCGGAAGGTGTTCCCGCACCGCAGGCCCCGGATCCGCGCCGTCGTCGGCGAGCCGGTGGATGTGCAGGCCGTGCTCGACCGTCTCGAGGGTGCGGAGGAGGCGAAGGTGCTGCGCGCGGTCACCGATGCGGTGATGGACGCGATCGCGGAGCTCTCCGGGCAGGAGCGGGTGGACGAGTACGCAGGTGACGTCAAGCGTAGGCTCCGCGCGGCCGCCACGGAGGGGCGTGCGGCAAGGTGACCGAGCACGCCCTCGGACGGATGCCCGGACCGGGCCCGGACTGGCTACCCTGGGCGCGTGACTAGCTTCAGCCCCGACGCCCCCGCCCGCGCGCACGACTTCTCCCTGTCCTCGGCCGATGACGGCCTCGCGGCCCTCGGCGCCTGGCGCGAGTATCCGCGCGTGCAGCAGCCGGTGTGGCCGGACGAGGACGAGCTCTCGCAGGTCTTCGACTCCCTGCGCTCCGCGCCGCCGCTGGTCTTCGCCGGCGAGGTCGACGTGCTGCGCGAGCGCGTGGCCGCCGCGGCGCGCGGAGAGGCGTTCCTCCTCGCCGGCGGTGACTGCGCCGAGACCTTCGCGGACTCCACTGCGGACCGGATCCGCAACAAGATCCGCACGATCCTGCAGATGGCGGCCGTGCTCACCTACGGCGCCTCGCTGCCGGTGGTGAAGATGGGCCGGATGGCGGGCCAGTTCGCCAAGCCCCGCTCCTCCGACGAGGAGACCCGCGAGGGCGTCACCCTGCCCACCTACCGCGGCGACGCGGTCAATGAGTTCGCCTTCACCCCCGAGTCGCGCCTGCCCGACCCGCAGCGACTGTGGCGGACCTACACCACGAGCTCCTCGACCCTGAACCTGCTGCGCGCCTTCACCGGCGGTGGCTTCGCGGACCTGCGCGAGGTCCACTCCTGGAACCGTGGCTTCACCTCCACGGGCGCCGGCTATGACCGCTACGAGCAGCTCGCCGGCCAGATCGACAAGGCCGTGCGCTTCATGGACGCGATCGGCGCGGACTTCGATGCGCTGAAGGTCGTGGAGTTCTACGCCTCCCACGAGGCGCTGCTGCTGGACTACGAGGAGGCGCTGGCCCGCATCGACTCCCGCACCGGCGAGATCTACGGCTGCTCCGGCCACTTCCTGTGGATCGGCGAGCGGACCCGCCAGCTCGACGGCGCGCACGTGGACTTCATGGCCCGTCTGCGCAACCCCATCGGCGTGAAGCTCGGCCCGACGGCGACGGTCGACGACGCGCTGCGGCTCATCGACCGCCTGGACCCCGAGCGCGAGCCGGGCCGCCTCACCTTCATCACTCGCATGGGCGCCGGCACCATCCGTGACCGCCTCCCCGCGCTGGTCGAGGGTGTGCGGGATTCGGGTGCGCAGGTCGCCTGGGTGACCGACCCGATGCACGGCAACACGATCACCTCCTCCAACGGCTACAAGACCCGCCGATTCGAGGACATCCTCGATGAGGTCGTGGGCTTCTTCGAGGTGCACGAGGCGCTGGGCACCGTCCCGGCCGGCCTGCACATGGAGCTCACCGGCGATGACGTCACCGAGGTCCTCGGCGGGGCCGGGGAGATCGACGAGGAGGGCCTGACCCGCCGCTACGAGACCCTCGTGGACCCGCGCCTGAACCACAGCCAGTCCCTCGAGCTGGCCTTCCTGGTCGCGGAGATGCTCGCCCGCCGCTGAGCAGCCCGCACTCCCAGACGCCGACGGCGTCCCCACCCGACACCGGGAGGGGACGCCGTCGGCGTTCGTGGGGAGAGCTCGGCGGAACGCTCGTGGCAGCGTTCGTGGAGGTGCGGTCAGCCGGCGCAGGGGAGAGGTCAGAAGACCTTGATCGTCACCGTCGAGCCCTTCGGGAGCTCCTTGCCGGCAGCCGTGGACTGCTCGTAGACGAGGCCGAAGACGGGCTCGCCCTTGTCGTGGACGACGGAGACCTTCAGGCCTGCCGCCTCGAGCTTCGCCTTCGCCTCCGCCTCCTCGATGCGGAACACGTCCGGGACCTTCACCATCTCGGGGCCGAGGGAGACCACCAGGTGCACGGCGTCCCCGCGGAACAGGGTGCCGGAGCTCGGGGACTGCGAGATGACCGCGCCCTTCGGCACGCTCGCCGAATGCGCCTGCGAGGAGGTGACGCGGAAGCCCGCGTCCTCGAGCGCCGCGCGGGCG
>DAHVRS010000187.1 GCA_027322375.1 Brachybacterium sp.
TCGCCGAGGCCGTCGAGGTCGGAGAAGCGCCCGCCGGGATGGCGCCAGTCCGCGCCCTTCACCCCGGCCCACCAGGGGGTGCCGTCGGCCGGGCCCATGATGTCCTCCTCCGGCGCGGCGAGCGCGAGGTGGAAGACGGCGGAGAAGCCGAAGGACTCCGCCTCGGTGACGTACCCGGTCTCCTGGACGAAGCGAGCGAACGCGTCATTCGTGACGCTCGTGGCGTCCATCTCGAAGGCGCTGATCGCCACCTCGTGCCGGGGCGTCTCCCCGTCGGCGCGGTTCTTGTCCCCGGAGGAGTCACCCATCGTGAAGGTGCCGGCGGGGATGCTGACCTGCTCGATCAGGTGGCGGCCGGTCTCGGAGGGCGTCGCATGGCGTGGCGCGGGGACGGCGAGGTCAGGCAGCAGCTGCTCCCGGCTCGGGGTGCCGCAGCCGCATCCGCATCCGGTGGTCATCGATGATCTCCTCACGCACGTCCGCCTCGGCCCGCAGTCACAGGGCCGCAACCTCCATCCTCCCCCGCCCAGGGCCTGCGGGGTGAGGCCGTGTCATTCCCTGCCGCGCCGCGCTGGGCTCAGCGGGGTGCGAGGAGGACGGCGAACAGCTCGAGGGTCTGCTGGAGCTGGATCGAGGGCTCGAGCAGCCACTGGATCTGGAGGCCGTCGGAGGCGGCGACGATGAGCGCGGCCGTCTGCTCGGGGTCCACGTCGTCGCGCACCCGTCCTGCCGCCTGGTCCTCGCGCAGGCGCTTCGCGAGCCGGCCGCGCACCCCCTCGAAGCGGGCGGTGAAGTAGTTCTTCGCGGGCCCCTTCTCGCTCTCGAGCGAGGTGGCGACCAGGGTGGAGTAGAGCTGGACGAGGCCGGGCACCTCGAGGTTCGCGAGCGCCGCGTTCGCCATCACCTCGACGGCGGCCTCATCGAAGGCGTCGGGCCCTTCTCGCTCGAGCCGGTCCAGGTCACGCCGCCGCTCGGCGTGCTCGTACACGGCGACCAGCAGCTCCTCGCGCGAGGAGAAGTAGTGCAGCAGCGCGCCGTGGGAGACGCCGATCGTCTCGGCGATGCGGCGCAGGGAGGTGCCGTCGGCCCCGCGCTCGCGGAACACCTCGATCGCGCGGTCGAGGATCTCGCGCCGGCGGGCGATCCCCTTGGAGTACGAGCCGGCGCGGCCGATGCGGCGCGAGGCGCCGGAGCGCCCCGTCGGCCGCTTCTCCGACGTCGGTCGCTTCTCGGTGGACTCGCCCGCGCCCTCGTCGGCGCGGCCCGTCGGCCCCTCCGACGCGTCCGCCGAACGGCCGACGGACTCGTCCTCGGTGCTGCTGGAACCCACGTCCCGCCTCCTCATTCTCCGGATCTCGACCAGAAACCTCCACCTGGTGGGATTGATGCTACTCTGACGCCCAACGCACCGGACCCACGTCTCGGGAACGGTGCCGCCCGCCCTCTGACGACGACGTACGAAAGCAGGTCTCTCGTGGCATTGCCCCTCGCCTCCGTCCAGCTGTACACACTGGCTGCGGAGTTCTCCGCCGACATGAACGGCTCCCTCGACAAGCTCGCGCAGATCGGCCTGAAGAACGTCGAGGCCTTCGACTTCGTGCGCCGCCCGAAGGAGATCCGCGCCGCGCTGGACGCCTCCGGGCTCGCCAGCCCCACAGGTCACGCGCCGCTGCTCTCCGATGAGCTGTGGACGCCGGACGGCTCCATCCCCACCCCCGCCAACGAGGTCGTGTTCGAGGCCGCCGCGGAGATCGGGATGAAGACCGTCATCGACCCGATGGTCCCCACCGAGCGCTGGCTCACCGAGGACGGCGTGAAGGACATCGCCGACCGCCTCAACGCCGCCTCCGAGAAGGCCGCCGAGTTCGTCCTCAAGGTCGGCTACCACAACCACGCCCAGGAGTTCCTCGCGAACTTCGACGGCAAGACCGCCTACCAGCGCTTCCTCTCCCTCGTCGACCCGGCGGTGGAGATCGAGCTGGACCTCTACTGGGCGCTCGTCGGCGGCCAGGACGTGGTGAGCCTCGTCGAGGAGCTCGGCGACCGCCTCGTCGCGATCCACGTCAAGGACGGCGTCAAGCCCGCCACCAACCCCTTCGCGCCCGACGCGCCGAAGTTCAACTCCTCGAGCCTGGACCAGCGCCACGCCGGTCAGGGCGAGGTCCCCACCGTCGAGGCGATGAAGGCCGCGACGAACGTCAAGTACGCCGTCATCGAGTACGACAACGCCCCCGGCGACGTGTTCGAGGACATCGAGAACAGCTACCGCTTCCTGATCGACGGAGGACTCGCAGAATGACCGCCCCCGCTCCCTTCTCCGGCCCCGTCGGCGTCGGCTTCATCGGTACCGGAGTCATCTCCGACCAGTACCTGACGAACCTCACCACCTTCCCCGATCTCGAGGTCCTGATCCTCGGCGACCTCAACCCCGAGGTCGCCAAGGCGCAGGCCGAGAAGTACGGCATCCCCGCCCACGGCACCGCCCAGGACGTCCTGGACCACCCGGGCGTGCAGGTCGTCGTGAACCTGACGATCCCCGCCGCGCACGTGGAGATCTCCTCCGCCGCGATCGCCGCCGGCAAGCACGTGTGGACCGAGAAGCCGCTGGGCCTGGACCGCGAGTCCACCTCGGCGCTCCTCACGCAGGCCGACGAGGCCGGGCTGCGCATCGGCTGCGCCCCCGACACCGTCCTGGGCGCCGGCGTCCAGACCGCCAAGCGCGCGATCCTCGACGGCCTGATCGGCCGCCCTCTGTTCGCGCAGACCTCGATGCAGTGGCAGGGCCCGGAGGTCTTCCACCCGAACCCCGCCTTCCTGTTCGCCAAGGGCGCGGGCCCGCTGCTCGACATCGGCCCCTACTACTTCACCACCCTGGTGAGCCTCTTCGGCACCGTCGAGAAGGTCGCCGCCATGGGCCTGAAGGCGCAGGAGGAGCGCGAGATCCTGGTGGGCCCGAACAAGGGGCAGAAGTTCCCCGTCGAGCCGCCGTCGACCATCTCCGTCCTCACCCAGTTCGAGGGCGGCCAGACCGGCACCTCGCTGGTCAGCTTCGACTCGCCGCTGGCGCGTCAGGGCGTCGTGGAGATCCACGGCACCGAGGGCTCGCTGGTGGTGCCCGACCCGAACATGTTCGAGGGCCGCATCGCCTACGTGCGCCCCTTCGAGTCCTTCGGCGAGGCGCCGCCCGAGCAGGAGTGGATCGATGTCCCGCAGGAGGGCCCGGTCACCGGCCGCGGCCTGGGCCTGCTCGATATGGTCCGCGCGATCCACGACGGTCGCCTGCACGTCGCCTCCGGCGCGGTGGGCTACCACGTCCTGGACGTCATGCTCTCCGCTGAGGAGTCGGCCGAGCGCGGCGAGTTCGTGGACGTGAAGTCCTCCGTGGACACCGTCCCGGTGCTGCCCAAGGACTTCGACCCGCTCGCGAAGACCCTCTGAGCGGGGTTTCCGTGGCGCTCTGACCAGGGCCCGCACTACCCTCTGACCCGTCGGGGTCGGTGCGAGAGATCGCGCCGGCCCCGGCGGGTCTTTGCGCGGGTGGGGTGGGCGCCGACGGGCGGGCCGACGGGCGGGGCGACGGGCGGGGCGACGGGCGGGGCGGCACGTGCTGGGCCCCGTCGGCCGCGCGTCGCTACGGGCCCGGGGGGCAGTTTTGTCGCGTGGCGACCGGTGCGGGGCCGTGCATCGGTCGTGGGGCGACAAAACCCGTGGGCGGCGCACTGGGAACCGTCGGCGGCGAGATCGAGACGTGGCCTCCTGCTCCTATGGCGCGATTCTAGGAGCAGGAGGCCACGTCTCGATTCGGGTGGGCGCAGTGGGCGCCAGGCCCTCACCGGCCGAGGCGGTCGATGCGCTGCCAGGGCCAGGCCTCAGTGAGCCATGCGGCGAGCGCGTCGGCGAGGGGTCCGTCGAGCTCGGCGTGGCTCGCGCGCACCCACGACTGGATCTCCGCCTCGAAGGCGGGGTCCTGGGCGGGGTAGATGTAGACGCAGCCGATCACGTCGCCGCCTGCGGGGTCGAGGACGGTGAAGGTGAAGCCCTTGCGTGCGGCGAAGTCGGCGGCGTGACGTTCGAGGTCCTGCAGGTTGCGCTCAGGGGTCATCCCTTCCACTGGCGGCCAGGAGCCGTCCGGGTAGCCGGGGGTGGCGCGGATGTGGTCGATGCTGCTGGTCCAGGCGGCGAGATCGGCCTCGTTGTGCTGTGGGCCGAGGGGCTCGAGGCGAAAGCGTGCGTGGGTGAACGTCGTGGGCGGGGTGAAGTCGGCGGGGACGAAGACGTCGTTGTCCATCCCGCGACCGTAGCGAGCAGCTCCTCTCGGGGCCAGGGGATTTACCAGCCCGGGCGACCTAGCTCCGTGGGCTCAGGTGCGCGGCGAGGGCGTCGGCCTGGTCGCGGGCCTCGAAGCCTGTCGCGCGGAGCTTCGCAAGGTCCAGGACGGAGCTGCGGGGGCGGGGCGCGATCGTGCCGTCGCCCTCGGCGCGGCCCTGGGCGGCGTAGTAGTCGGCGGTCGGAACCTGGGTGACACGGGCCGGGTCGTGGCCGGTCAGCGTGAAGACCTGCCGGGCGATCTCGGCCCAGCTCGTCGGCTGCCCGTCGGAGGAGACGTTGTAGACCCCGGCGGCCGGCCGCACCGTGAGCAGGTGGTCGATCGCGGCGGCGAGGTCGGTGGTGAAGGTGAGGCGCCCGATCTGGTCGTCGACCACCGAGGGGTCCACGCCGCGCTCGGCGAGAGACGCCATGGTCGCGACGAAGTTGCTGCCCTCCCCCACCACCCAGCTGGTGCGCACGATGTAGTGGTCCGCGAGGGTCGCCACGAGCCGGTCACCGGCCGCCTTGGTCTGCCCGTACACGCCGAGCGGCGACAGCGGCTCATCCTCGCCATGCACGTCGGCCTCCCCGTCGAAGACGTAGTCGCTGGAGACGTGCACCAGCACGGCGCGCTGGGCGCGGGCGGCCTCGACGAGCCGGGCCACGCCGTCCACGTTCACAGCCCACGCCTCGCGCCGACCCTCCGCGGTCTCGGCGGCGTCCACGGCGGTGTGGGCGGCGGCGTTGACGATCACGCCGTAGGGGCGGAAGTCGAACGCCGACATCGACTCGGACGAGGCGATATCGAGCTGGCCCCTGCCCACCGCATCGACGTCGGCCCTGTTCTGCCACTGCGCGGCCAGCGCGCGGCCCAGCTGCCCGTTCCCGCCGATGACGAGGGTGCGGCGCGGCGGGACCGGCACCACGTCAGCGAGGCGCGGGTGGGCCTGGTCCTTCGCGGAGAGCTCCGCGTCCGCGAGCGGGATCGGCCAGGGGATCGCGGCAGTCTCGTCGGCGAGGTTCAGGAAGGTGTACTCGGACTGCGCCGCCTCGGACCAGTGGGCATTGACCAAGTAGGTGTAGGCGGCGGGCGCCTCGAGGGTCTGGAAGGCGTTGCCCACGCCGCGGGGGACGAAGATCGCCACGTCCGGCGTGATCTCGTGCCAGTAGGTGGCGCCGAAGGAGTCTCCCTCGCGCAGGTCCACCCAGGCGCCGAAGACCCGCCCGGTCGCGACGGAGATGTACTTGTCCCAGGGTTCGGCGTGGATGCCGCGGGTGACGCCGCGGGCCTGGTTGAAGGAGATGTTGTTCTGGACGGGCCCGAAGTCCGGCAGCCCGGCGGCGATCACCTTCTCCCGCTGCCAGTTCTCCTTGAACCAGCCGCGCGGATCACCGTGGACGGGCAGGTCCACGACGAGCAGGCCGGGGATCGGGGTCTCGTGGACGGCGAGCGCGGTCACTGCCCGGCCGCCCGGTACTTCGCCTCGGTCGCGGCCTTCTGCCCGCGCCACCAGGCCTCGTTCTCGCGGTACCAGTCGATGGTCGCGGCGAGCCCCGCTTCGAAGTCCCGGTGCGCAGGCGCCCAGCCGAGCTCCTCGCGCAGCGTGGTGGGGTCGATCGCGTAGCGCAGGTCGTGGCCGGGCCGGTCGTCGACGTGCTCGAAGTCGTCGGGGTCGTGGCCCATGAGCTGGAGGATCAGGCGCACCACCTCGAGGTTGTTCTTCTCCCCGTCGGCGCCGATCAGGTAGGTGCGGCCCAGCTCGCCGCGCTCGAGGATGGTGAGGACGGCGGAGGAGTGGTCGTCGGCGTGGATCCAGTCGCGCACGTTCAGCCCTGCGCCGTAGAGCCGCGGCCGCACCCCGTCGATCAGGTTCGTGATCTGGCGGGGGATGAACTTCTCCACGTGCTGGCGGGGACCGTAGTTGTTCGAGCAGTTCGAGAGCGTCGCCCGCACCCCGAAGGACCGCACCCAGGCACGGACCAGCAGGTCGGAGCCGGCCTTCGTCGCCGAGTAGGGGCTGGAGGGGTTGTAGGGAGTGTGCTCGGTGAAGCGCTCCGGGTCGTCGAGCTCGAGATCGCCGTAGACCTCGTCGGTCGAGACGTGGTGCAGGCGCGTGCCGTGCCGCCGCGCCGCCTCCAGCAGCGTGAACGTGCCGGTGATGTTGGTGTGCAGGAACGGGGACGGGTCGCTGAGCGAGTTGTCGTTGTGGGACTCGGCCGCGTAGTGCACGATCGCGTCGCCCTCCTCCGTCAGCGGCGCGACGAGCTCCTCGACGAGCGCGGCATCGGCGATATCCCCCTCGACCAGGCGCACTCGATCTTCGGGGAGGCCGTCGAGGTTCGCGGCCGAGCCGGCATAGGTGAGCTTGTCCAGCACGGTGACCCGCGCGTCGGTGTGCGCGATGACGTGGTGGACGAAGTTGCTGCCGATGAAGCCGGCGCCGCCGGTGACGAGCAGGTGAGGGGACATCAGTGGGAGCCTCCAGGGTGACGGATTCCGCGCGTGCGTCCATTCTGCCAGGCATGTCCGATTCTGCCGAGTGAGCAGGGGGAAACCCGCGCGGGGTAGGTGGCGCGGGCGGCGGGGTCGCGGGCGGGGGCGCGGGCG
>DAHVRS010000189.1 GCA_027322375.1 Brachybacterium sp.
GGGGCGGCGGGCTCGCGGCTCAGGGCGTGGGCGGGACCGCGGCACCGACGGACCGGGCCCACTGCGCGAGCACGTCCTCGAGCCGGCCGTGCAGGCGCAGCGTCGCGTCGGGGTCGGCGCGGGTGGGGCCGTCGTTGAGGATCACCACGGGCTTGTCCTGCTTCCGGGCGGCGCGCACGAAGCGCAGCCCGGACTGGACGGTGAGCGAGGAGCCGAGCACCAGCAGCGCCGAGGCCTTCTCGAGCGCGGTGAAGGCGGCGTCGACGACCTCGCGCCGCGCGGACTCGCCGAAGAACACCACGTCAGGCTTGAGGATCCCTCCGCACAGCGGGCACGGCGGGTAGCGGAAGGAGCTCGTGCGATCCACCTCGGCATCGCCGTCGGGCGCCTGGGCGGCGTCGGCAGCGAGGGAGGGGAGGCGCGCGGCGAGCTCGGGATTCATCGCGAGCATCCGCTGGTGCAGCGCCGCGCGGGAGGAGAGCGCGTCGCACTGCTGGCAGCGCACCTCGTCCAGCCGTCCGTGCAGGTCGATCACGGGATCCGAGCCTGCCGCGGAGTGGAGCCCGTCCACGTTCTGGGTGATCACGGCGGTGACCTCGAAGGCCGCAGGATCCAGCGCCGCGAGCAGGCGATGCGCGTCGCCGGGACGGGCGCTGCGGAACTGCTCCCAGCCCACGGTGGAGCGGGCCCAGTAGCGGCGACGGGCGAGGTCATGCCCCATGAACTCCTGCACCGTCATGGGGGAGCGGGGCACCGCGTCGCGGCCGCGATAATCCGGCAGGCCCGAGCCGGTGGACATGCCCGCCCCGGTGAGCACAGCGACCGGCCCGCCGCGCAGCAGCGCGAGCGCTGCCTCGATCTCGGCATCTTCGCTCCGGTGCCCGTAATGCGCGCCCTCCATCGGCCCCCAGGCCGGCAGACGCGGACCGCCGCGGGTGGGGCGGCGCCCGTCCAGCAGGCCCGGCGCCGCGGTCGAGAACCAGAGGCCGACGTCCGCCGCGGGGCCGACGAGGCTGGCGCCGACGGCGACGTCAGCGTGGCCGGCGGGCGTCGACGGGTGCTCGGCTCGGATCATTCCCCGAGCGTAGAGGGTGTGCCCGCAGCCGTCGTGCACGCACTCGCCGCCACGCGAGCCCGCCCGCGCCGAGCAGCCCCGCCACCACGACGATCAGTGAATAGACGCGCACGAAGCTCTCGAGCGTCTCCCCGCCGGCCTGCCCGAACAGGTACCCGGCCGCCACGAACGCCGCGTTCCAGATCCCCGAGCCGAGCCCGGTGGCGAGCGTGAACAGCCCCACCGGCATCCGTTCGATCCCCGCCGGGATCGAGATGAAGGTGCGCACCATCGGCACGCAGCGCGCGAGTGCGACCGCGGGGACGCCGTAGCGGGCGAAGAATCGCATCGCGACCTCGACGTCCTTCTCCTCCAGCAGGGGCAGGCGGCGCACGAGCGCGGCGGTGCGGCGCAGTCCGAGTGCGCGCCCCACGGTGTAGACCGCGAGCCCGCCCAGCACGGAGCCGGCGGTGGTCCACGCGACCGGCACGAGCACGCTGTCCCCGTCGGCCGCGGCGGCGACCCCGGC
>DAHVRS010000190.1 GCA_027322375.1 Brachybacterium sp.
GGCTGCAGACGATCGACACCCAGGTCTACGAGGCGGCGAAGGTCGACGGCGCGAACCGCTGGCAGACCTTCTGGCGGATCACCCTGCCGCTGGTGCGCCCCGTGCTCGTGGTCGCGGTGCTGTTCCGCCTCCTGGACGCGATGCGAATGTTCGACCTGCCCTACGTCCTGCTCGGGCGCCTGCGCTCCGGGCAGACCCTGTCGATGCTCGCCACCGACGCCGCCTCGAAGACGGACTTCGGCGCGGCCTCGGCCTACTCGATGGTCCTGTTCGCCTACATCTGCCTGGTCGCCTTCCTGTTCGTGAAGCTGCTGGGCACCGACGTGATCGGCGAGGGGAACCGTCCCGCGAAGAGCCGGCGCGCCGCCCGCAGGCAGCGTGCCACGAGCGAAGGGAGCCTGCCATGAGCGCCACGACCCCCGAGATCGTCACCCGCGACGGGACGGTGCTGCAGGCGAAGAAGCCGAAGGGCCGCACCGCCGGCTCGATCGTGATCGCGCTGGGGATGGCCTTCATCCTCGTGTACTGTCTCGCTCCGTTCTACTGGATGATCGTCTCCGCGCTGCGCCGCCCCTCCGAGGGCCGCTCCACGGAGCTGATCCCCTCGCCGATCAGCGTCGAGAACTTCGTGGCGGTGTTCGACCCGTCCAACCACTTCGCCCGGGCGCTGCTGAACTCGCTGGTCGTCGCCGGCGGCACCACGCTGCTGGTGCTGGTCCTGGGCGTGTTCGGCGCCTACGCCCTGGCGCGGCTGGACTTCCGCGGCAAGGTGCTGGTCATGTTCCTCATCGTCGCGACCAGCATGTTCCCGGTGGTCACGCTCGTGGTCCCGCTTCTGAAGCTGTTCAGCGGCGGCTTCGAGTGGTTCCCGGTCAACTGGATCAACACCTACCAGGCGATGATCCTGCCGACGATCTCCTTCGCGCTGCCGCTGGCGGTGTGGAACCTCAACGCGTTCTTCCGGCAGCTGCCGGTCGAGCTCGAGCAGGCGGCGATGGTCGACGGGACCACGCGCTTCGGCGCCTTCCTGCGGGTGATCCTCCCGCTCGCGGCGCCGGGCGTGTTCACCACCGCGATCATCACCTTCATCGCGGCGTGGAACGAGTTCCTCATCGCGCTGACCATGGTCAACGCGCCGCTGATGCAGACCGCGAACGTCGCGATCTCGAAGTTCACCGGCATCTCGCAGTTCGACACCCCGTACGGCACGAAGATGGCCGCTGGTGTGATCGTCACGGTGCCGCTGATCATCATGGTGCTGGTCTTCCAGCGCCGCATCATCGGCGGGCTCGCGGCCGGCTCGGTGAAGTGAGCCGCCGATGACGACGGCCCCGCTCCGAGGAGCGGGGCCGTCGGCGTCTCATCACATCCTCGCGGACATCACTTCTTCGTGGTCGTGGTCTTCTTCCGCGTCGTGGTGGTGCGCTTGGCGGGGGCCTTCTTCTTCGCCGGGCCCTTCGCGCGCTTCTCCGCGAGCTTCTCGATCGCGATGGTCTCGGTGATCTCCTCGACCTTCTCCGTCGCGCGCAGCGAGACGTTCGTGGTGCCGTCGGTGATGTACGGGCCGAAGCGACCGTCCTTGATGACGATCGGCTTCTCGGAGGTCGGGTCGGTGCCGAGCTCCTTCAGCGGCGGCTTCGCGGCGGCGCGGCCACGGGTCTTGGGCTGGGCGTAGATCTTCTCCGCCTCCTCGAAGGTGATCGAGAAGATCTGCTCCTCGGTCTCCAGGGAGCGGGAGTCGGTGCCCTTCTTCAGGTACGGGCCGTAGCGGCCGTTCTGCGCCGTGATCTCGGTGCCGTCCTCGGTGGTGCCGACCACGCGGGGCAGGCTCAGCAGCTTCAGCGCGTCCTCGAGGGTGACGGTGGAGAGGTCCATCGACTTCAGCAGCGAGCCGGTGCGGGGCTTGGGCTGCTTCGACTTCGGGACCTTCTTGCCGCCGGTCTCCTCCGGCTCGGGCAGGACCTCGGTGACATAGGGGCCGTAGCGGCCGTCCTTGGCGATGATCTCGTGGCCGGTCTCCGGGTCGGTGCCGAGCACACGGCCGTCATCCTTGGCGCGCTCGAGCATCTCCTTGGCCTTCTCGACCGTGAGCTCGTCGGGCGCGACATCGTCGGAGACGTTGGCGCGGCGCGGCGTGCTGCCCTCGACCACGTTCCCGTCCGCGTCGGTCTCCTGCAGCTCCACGTAGGCGCCGTAGCGGCCCACGCGCAGCGTGATCCCCTCGCCGATCTCGATCGAGTTGATCGCACGGGCGTCGATCTCGCCGAGGTGATCGACCATGGGCTTCAGCCCGATGGGGCCGTCCGTCCCGTCGGAGTAGTAGAACTTGCGCAGGTAGTCCGCGCGCGCCAGCTCGCCCTGAGCCATGCGGTCCAGCTGCTGCTCCATCTGGGCGGTGAAGTCGTAGTCGATGAACGGCCCGAAGTGCTCCTCGAGCAGGCGCACCACCGCGAACGCGGTCCAGGAGGGCACGAGCGCGGTGCCGCGGCGCAGCACATAGCCGCGGTCCTGGATCGTCGCGACGGTGGAGGCGTAGGTGGAGGGGCGGCCGATGCCGCGGTCCTCGAGCGCCCGCACCAGCGAGGCCTCCGTGTACCGGGGCGGCGGGGTGGTGCTGTGACCGTCCGGGACGAGCTCGCGGGTGGGCAGGGACTGGCCCTCCTCCATCTGCGGCAGGCGCTTGTCCGCGCCCTTGTCGTCATCCTCGCGGTAGCGGGTCGCGTCGCGGCCCTCCTCGTAGGCGGCGAGGAAGCCGCGGAAGGTGATCACGGTGCCGGCGGCGCGGAAGGTCGCGGACCGGCCCCCGTTCTCCACCAGCAGCTCGACAGTGGAGGTGGTGCCCTTCGCATCCGCCATCTGCGAGGCGACGGTGCGCTTCCAGATCAGCTCGTACAGGCGGAACTCGTCGCCGGAGAGCTGGCCCGCGACCTCGGCCGGGGTGCGGAAGTGGTCGCCGGCGGGGCGGATCGCCTCGTGCGCCTCCTGCGCCGCCTGGGACTTGTTCTGGTAGTAGCGGGGCTTGTCCGGCACGTACTGGGAGCCGTACAGCTCGGCGGCCTGGGCGCGGGAGGCGCGGATCGCCTCGCCGGAGAGCGTCACCGAGTCGGTGCGCATGTAGGTGATGTAGCCGTTCTCATACAGCGACTGCGCGACCCGCATCGCCTGGCGCGCGCCGAGGCGCAGCTTGCGGCTGGCCTCCTGCTGCAGCGACGAGGTGGTGAAGGGCGCAGCAGGCCGGCGCGTGTACGGCTTGGACTCGAGCGCGGCGACGGACGCGGGCGTGGACCCGAGCGCCTCGACGAGCGCGGCGGCGGACTCCTCGGTGAGCACCGCGGCCTTCGCCGAGCGGGGCTTGAGGGTGCCGTCGTCGGCGAAGTCGGAGCCGGTGGCGACCCGGGCGCCGTCCACGGTCGCGATGCGGGCGGTGAACTGCTCCGTCTCGGCGCCGAAGGTGCCGGTGATGTCCCAGTAGTCGGCGGCGACGAACGCCATCCGCTCGCGCTCGCGCTCCACGACCAGGCGGGTCGCGACGGACTGCACGCGGCCCGCGGACAGGGACGGCTTGATCTTGCGCCACAGCACGGGGGAGAGCTCGAAGCCGACCAGGCGGTCGAGGATGCGGCGGGTCTCCTGCGCGTCGACGAGGCTCGTGTCGAGGTCACGGGTGTTGTCCAGCGCCGCCCGGATCGCGTCCTTGGTGATCTCGTGGAACACCATGCGCTTCACGGGCGTGGACTTCTTGGGCTTGAGGGTCTCCAGCAGGTGCCAGGCGATCGCCTCCCCCTCGCGGTCCTCATCGGTGGCGAGGTAGAGCGTGTCGGCGTCCTTGAGAGCCTTCTTCAGCTCGGCGACGGTCTTCTTCTTGTCGGGGCTGACGATGTAGTACGGGTCGAAGCCGCTCTCGACGTCGACGCCGAACTTGCCGTACGGCCCCTTCTTCATCTCGGCCGGCAGGTCCCGGGGCACAGGGATGTCGCGAATGTGCCCCACGGAGGCCATGACCTCGTACTCGTCGCCGAGATACCGGCCGATGGTCCTCGCCTTCGCCGGGGACTCGACGATCACCAGATGCCGTCCGCCAGTCACGTTGCTGTGTCCTTCCTCGCCGCGAAGCGTCGCGGCCCGTCCGCCGTGGCCGAGTGCCGCGTACCGGGATGTTCCGGACGCATCGTGTGCGCTCGGCGATTGCTCACGGTACACGCTCCCGCAGATCTCACCGGTGTGAGATCGGCGTGCGCAGGACCAGCACGAGCGCCATCCACGCCGCGGTCCCGCCGCCCACCAGGCAGGCGGCGGCGGTGAACGCGCTCTGCTGCTGCGCCGTGTCGTTGAGGTCCAGGGGGAGGCCCAGGGAGGTCAGTCCCGCAGCCCCGGCGGCGAGTCCGACGACCCCCGCCAGACCCAGCAGCGAGGCGACCACGGCTCCTGCGACACCGAGCCCCTCACCGGCCGCGCCGGGCAGCTCGGCGTAGGCGCGGCGCCGGCCCCGGCCGGAGCGTCGCGCGGCGCGCAGCGCGCCCCGTCGGGTGAGGAAGCCGTCCAGGGCGAGGACCAGGAAGGTCCACGCCGCGGCGACCACGATCGCGCCGACCACGTCGGAGGGCCGATGCCAGCCGACGACGAGCGTGCCGATCCCGGCGGCGGTGGTCCAGAGCGCCCCGAGCGGGGCGAGGATGACGCGGGCGGGCCCGCTGGCGAGGACGAGCGCGACCATCGCGGTGGCGGCGAGGGTGGTGTGCCCGGAGGGGAAGGAGTTCGGGGTGATCTCGATACCGGGCCCGAGCGCCTCACGGGTCACAAGGACGTGCTTGATGATCTGGGTGGTGAGGTTCGCGCCGAGCACCAGCAGGCCCAGCGGCAGCAGGATTCGGGCGCGGCGCCGCACGAGCGCGAGCACGATCGTGAGCACGAGGATCCCGGCGATCACCGGGGTGCT
>DAHVRS010000200.1 GCA_027322375.1 Brachybacterium sp.
TCCATCGTCGCGATCGGCTCGACATCCTCGAAGGGCGCGGCGCGATACGTGAGCGGCAGGTGGTAGGTCTGCTCCCCCACACGCACCAGATGGCACTCGACACCCACCTCGCCGGCCGGGTCATCGAAGCGGTAGGCGCCGAGCACCTCGAGCTCGCCCTCCTCGCCCCACGGGCGCGAGGACAGCAGCTGCTGCAGCACCTCGGTCTTGGAGGGGCTGAGCTGGGCCTGGCAGATGATCGCCATGGCACCAACGTAGCCGGTCACCAGTCCGCGACACGCCTGAGAGGGCTCTTATCCGCGCTTCACCGGGTTCTCATCAGGAGTCCATAAAATCTCCTGCATGACCTCCTCCGACGCGACCGAGCCTGCCGTCGCGCCCGCCTCCGAGCCCGTTTCTGAGAAGAACGAGTTCCGCCCCCTCTCGCTCCCCCGCATCGCTGCGCGGCTGATCGTCGTCGCCCTCGTGATCATCCTCATCGCGCTCGTCACGCTGTTGGCCCATCAGCGGACCACCGGCGTCGCGTCCCAGAACTTCCATACCGTGTTCTGGTACTTCGACGTGGGGCGCGAGTACAACATGGCGACCTGGTACAACTCCGGTCTCTGGCTCTTGCTCGGCGCCGTCGCTGCGATGATCGCGCTGGCCAGGCCGCCTTTCCGTCGCTCATGGTGGCTGCTGTCCGTGGTGGCGCTGTTCGCCTCGGTCGACGAGTATCTCGAGGTCCATGAGCGCTTCGACGTGCCGGGCAACTGGCTCGCAGCGCACCTCCCGGTCGACATCGGCTTCACCTGGGTGCTCGTCGGCGCACCGATCGCGCTGGTGGTCGGCCTGCTCCTGCTGCGCCTGGTGCTCTCACTCCCCCGGCGCGCACTGATCGGGATCCTGCTGGCCGGTGCACTGTTCGTGCTGGGCGCGATCGGCGTCGAGACACTGAACGGCCGGCACCTCGCAGCGATGGGCTGGATCGTCGACAACCGGTACATCTACGGCACGATGCTCGAGGAGCTGCTGGAGATGAGCGGGATCTCGATCGCTCTCGCGGCCCTGATCAGCCTCTTCCAGTGCGATGCGGCCAGCGGCCACTATCGACTGGACCCTTCGGTGCAGCGGAAGGCGCCTGTGCGAACTGTCCCTTCGCCGGACGCGTGACCTCATGGTCCGCCCGTCCTCGAGGCGGACCGCGCTCAGATCAACGGGAGCAGTTCCCGCAGGGAGAGGATGCGGCGCGCTCCCGGGGCATCCAGCGGGATGCCCGGCGTCTCCAGCAGCACCCCGTCCACGCCAGCGGCCGCCGCGGCTGCGACGTCGGCGGGGCGGTCGCCGACAGCGAGGCACTCCCCTGGTGGGAGGGCATGGCGTGTGAGGAGCGCGAGAACCATGTCCGGCGCAGGCTTGCGGCGGTGACCGTCAGGGGCGCACACCATGTCATCGATCGGCAGGCCGAGCATGGCGAGGAGAGCGCTCGCGCTCTCGCGGTCACGATGGGTCGCCACGAGGTTCAGCGCCCCGGCCTCGTGCGCGGCGGCGAGCACCGCGCGCGCACCGTCCTGCACCGGCGGCGGCCGACGCTCCCAGGTCTCCTTCGTCGCCTGGTAGGCCGCGCGCAGACGCTCCTCGGGCACATCGTGCCGGGCCGCGAGGTCCGTGATCGCCTCGCCGCTCGAGCGCCGCGTGAGCACGGCGACCTCATGCAGCAGCGCCTCGTCCGGATCCGGTGTCAGCGCCTCGGCGAGCGCTCGATCCACGTCCGGATAGGTGTCCACGAGCGTGCCGCCGAGGTCCCAGATGAGCGCGCGCATGCCCCCAGTGTGTCAGCCGGGCACGGCCGATCCTGCCGATGATTCACTGGTGAGGTGCCGCTGCTCGCCGAGCTCACCCAGCTCACCGCCCTCACCCTCGTGCTGCTCCTCGCGGCCGCCTTCGTGGCCGGCTGGGTGGATGCTGTCGTCGGCGGCGGAGGGCTGATCCAGCTGCCGGCGCTGCTCACCGCGCTCCCGGCCGACGCACCCACCGGCGCGGTCCTCGGCACGAACAAAGTCGCCTCCGCGGCAGGGACGGCCGTCGCCTCCCTCACCTATGTGCGCCGTCTCCCGCCGATCGCCCGGACCGTGATTCCGCTGGTGCTGTGCGCGCTCGCGGGCAGTGCGGTCGGCGCGGCTCTCGCCTCGACGCTCCCCCGCGACTGGCTCGCCCCCGTGGTGCTCGTCGCCGTCCTCGCCGTCGGCGCCTTCACCCTGCAGCGCCCGGCGATGGGGCTCGTCCACGCACCCCGCCACGAGGGGCGCGGGCATGTGCTGCGCACTGCGGCGATCGGGGCGGGCGTGGGCGTGTACGACGGGGCGCTCGGCCCCGGCACCGGCAGCTTCTTCATCATCCTCATGGTGGGCGTGCTCGGCTACGGCTTCCTCGAGGCGAGCGTGCACGCGAAGCTCGCGAACCTCACCACGAACATCGGGGCGCTGCTGGTCTTCGGGCTGCAGGGCGAGGTGTGGTGGTTGCTGGGCGGGATGATGGCGCTCGCGAATCTTCTGGGCGGTTATCTCGGCGCGCGTCTCGCGCTGCGCCTCGGCTCACGCTTCGTGCGGAGCGTGTTCCTGGTCGTCACCGGCGTGCTCGCACTGCGTCTCGCCGCGGACACGGTGGCGCTGCTCACGTGAGACCGGCCGGGGGCGGGGAATAGGCACCGCGCGGGGCTCGTTGGAACGGGAGTCACCCGCCCCGCCGTGATGACGGCATCCGTCCTGGAGGTCACCATGGATCCCACGACCCTGTTCACCTACGAGCGACATGTCGATTCGCGCTCCCTCCACGGGCGCACCCTGCTCGTCACCCTCGGCGCCTTCACCGATGCCGGCGATGCGCAGGAGCTCATCGACGACCACCTGCTGAACACCCTCTCCAGCCGTGTGGTGGGCCGGCTGGACATGGACCAGGTCTACGACTATGCCGGGCGCCGCCCTGAGGTGACCCTCAAGCTGGACCGCTTCACGGACTACGCGCGCCCCGAGATCCTCCTGCACGAGGTCACGGCGGAGGACGGGGAGACCTTCTTCCTGCTCACCGGTCCGGAGCCATCCTTCCAGTGGGAGCGCGTGGCGACCGCGCTGCGGATCGTCGTGGAGCAGCTGGGCGTGGAGCGCACGCTCCTGCTGCAGGGCTTCCCGGCGCCGGTCCCCCACACGCGCGAGCTGCCGGTGACCCGCTTCGCGGGCGACCCGGACTCGATCACGGTGCGCCGCGCCATGCCGGGCACCTTCCGGCTGCGCGCCCCCTTCACGGCCCTGCTCACGATGCGCCTGGCCGACGCCCGGCATGAGGTCGTGGGTCTGACCGTCCACGTGCCGCAGTACCTGCACGAGATGGCCTACCCCGATGCCGCGATCGCGCTCCTCGGCGCCGTCGCCGAGGAGCAGGGGCCCACCCTGCCGCTCGGAGCGCTAGAAGCGCAGGCGGTCCCGATCCGCGAGGCGGTCGCCGCGCAGATCGATGCGCAGCCGGCGCTGCAGGAGATGGTCGCGGGCCTCGAGAAGCGCTATGACCGCATGATCACCTCGGGCGGCGCCGACGAGGTCCCCACGGCCGATGCGATCGCCGCCGAGGTCGAGCAGTACCTCGCGAGCTTCGGTGATGACGGGGGTGAGTCGCCGAAGGACGAGGGGACCGCGCCCGACGACGGGACTCCCACGGACGACGGGCCAGCGCCCGCGGCCGACTGATCGGCGCGCCCGCTGCCTGAGCCCGGCTCAGCGCAGCGGGATCCGGTCCGTCCAGCTCTCCTGCGGCAGCCCGGGGTCGACGACGGCGGTGACCTGCAGGCCGGTGAGGGTCACGTTCCCGGCGAGCGTGGTCATGAAGGCGGTGTCGGCCGCGTCCTGCCCGGTCGCGATCCGCACCATCGAGGAGCGCGGCGCGAGATGGGTCGCGTCCAACACCTGCCAGTCCTCCCCGATCAGCGCCTCCACCACGAGGTGGAAGTCCATCGGGGTGAGCCCCGGCGCGTATACGGAGGCGCAGCGCGCGGGGATCCCCGCGGCGCGCAGCAGCGTGGCGGTGAGGTGCGCGTAGTCGCGGCACACTCCCTGCCTGGCGAGATAGGTGGTGCGCGCGGAGTCGGAGATGGTGCTCGAGCCGGGCACGTAGTCGAGGTGATCGTGCACCCACTCGACCACCGCCGCGGCAGCGTCGGCCCCCTCTCGCTCCCCCACGACCTCGGCGGCGATCCTCTCGAACTCGTCCACCTCGCAATAGCGCGAGGGGCGCTGGTGCAGCACCTGATCGGATTCCCGCAGCGCAGGCAGCGGCGCCTGCCCCACCCCGTCGGCCGTGTAGAGGATCTCCACCTCCCCAAGCGGCAGCCCGTGCACGAGGTGCAGGCGGCTGCCGAAGCGATCTCGGGTCTCACTCACCTCATGCGGGACACCGCCGGCGAGGACCTGCAGCGCCTCCTGCTCCACGGGAGCGGCGGAGACCGCGACCAGCAGCGCGAGATCCGTCCCCTCGGCGACCTCGGCCCTCATCCATGCGCGCACACGTCGTTCCACTCCCCCAGTCTCACTCATCCCGTCAGTCTCACCCATCGGGAACGTTCCCGAGGGACAGACGGGAAGCCTTTGCCCGTACGTGATCCCGGACATAGGGTTGTCAGGCAGTCATCACCCTCTTCACCTCAGCCCTGCTCGCTCCCCGCCCCGCTCGCACCCCGTCCTCCGAAGGAGCCCCTGTGCAGATCTCCGTCCAGCTCTACAGCGTGCGCGATGCGTTCGCGGAGGACCCGTCAGCCACACTGGCGCGCCTCGCCTCCCACGGGTTCACGGCGGTCGAGCCGTACGGGCTTCTCGAGCATGCCGAGACGCTGCGCCCGCTGCTGGCCGAGCACGGTCTCGCGGCCCCGTCCTGCCACGCCTCGCTGCTCGGCGCCGAGGATCCCGAACAGGTGGTGGCGACCGCCGCCTCCCTCGGCATCCGCACCGTGATCGACCCGTACTACGACCGGGAGCGCTGGGAGAGCGTCGAGGACATCACCGAGACCGCGCACAAGCTCGGCGAGCTCGCGACCCTCGCCGCCGAGCACGGTGTCCGGATCGGCTATCACAACCATGACGCGGAGACCCGGCCGCTCTTCGACGGGCGCTGCGGCCTGGACGTCCTCGCGGACGCCCTGGACCCGCGGGTCGTGCTGGAGCTGGACACCTTCTGGTGCGCCGTCGGCGGCACCGATCCCGCCGCCCTGCTGACCCGTC
>DAHVRS010000219.1 GCA_027322375.1 Brachybacterium sp.
CGGCCGCCGGGCCGACGGGCGCCGACGCGCGGGCACGCACCGCCGAGGCGGGCGTGGGGCCGGTCTGCTCATCACCCGCCGCCGTGGCGGCACCGGCACGGGCCCGCTCATCACCCGGCGCGACCACGTCCCGGAGCGTCCACGCCGCGGCCTGCCTGCGCCCTCGCCCTCAGCGCTCGTGGGCCTCGCAGTGCTGGTCCTCATCGCCTTCGGCGCCATCCACCTCTCCGGCTCCGGAACTGCCGTGCCGCTCGAGGATCCGCCGAACGCGTCCGTGATCGAGCCGGGACAGGGACCGGGCGTGGGATCCTCGGGGGCGGACGACGACTCTGGGACGAGTGATGGCGCCGGGACGAGTGAGGGCGCTGGGGCGGCCGACGGCGACGCCTCCGGCGACGCTGCGGTAGAGGGGACTGCCGGTGGCAGCACAGCGCCGGATGGCGGGGCGTCAGGCGGTGAGTCACCGCCCGCGGAGCTCGTCGTCCACGTCTCCGGCGCGGTCGCGGGGCCCGGGGTGGTGCGCCTGCCCGCCGGGGCGCGGGTCGATGACGCGCTCCGCGCTGCGGGTGGGGCGAGCAAGGACGCGGACCTCGCCGCCGTGAACCTCGCCCGCCCTGTTGCCGATGGCGAGCAGATCCACGTGCCTGTGCCGGGGGAGGAGCCTCCGGCGGCAGTGGCCGGCAGCCCACCTGGAGCCCCCGCTGATCCGGACACCAGTGGCGCGGGGAGCGGCACAGGGAGCCAGGCGAGCGAAGGGCTCATCAACCTCAACACGGCCGATGCCGCGGCGCTCGAGGAGCTGCCCGGGGTAGGCCCTGCGATCGCGGCGCGCATCGTCGAGCACCGCGAGAAGAACGGGCCCTTCACCTCCGTGGATGATCTGCTCGAGGTCTCCGGCATCGGCCCCGCGAAGCTCGAGGGTCTGCGCGAGCAGGCGACCGTATGAACCGTGCCGACCTGCGCCTCCTGCCCGCAGCGACGTGCGCCTGGGCCCTCGCCGTCCTCGGCGTCACCGCCGGCTCCGCTGCGGCGATCGCAGGCGGGGCCGTGCTCGTCGGCCTCGCCCTCACCGCGATCGCCCTCGCCGGCCGCTCCGCCATCTCCACCGCGCTCTACGCCCATCTCGGGGTGCTCGTCCTCGCCGGGATGCTGCTCTTCCCGGCACTGCAACGCCACAGCGCGGCCGTCGAGCTGCTGGACCGCGCCGAGGCGAAGGGACTCGTCGTCACCCTCACCGTCCGTGCCGCCTCCGACCCCTCAGTGCCGAGCAGCGGCCCCGAGTGGTCGCGCAGCGGGCTCCAACTGCGTGCCCGCACCGTCCGTGGCCCGGCCCAGCTCGGCCGGGATCAGCACCTCCTGCCCGCCTCCCTCCCGGTGCTCGTGCGCGCCGACGGTGACGCCGCGGGCGGGCTGACCGGTGTCCACGGCGGCGACCTGCTCCAGCTGCGCGGTCGCGTCACCCGCAGCGGCACCCTGCTCATCCTGCGCGCCACCGAGATCCATGCCGTGCCCCGCGCCGGACCGGCCTCGACGATAGCGGCAGCCCGCACCGCGCTGCGAGCCCAGGCGCGGGACGCGACCGCGCATCTTCCGGATGATGAAGCCGCGCTCGTGCGCGGCATGACCACCGGGGACACCGCCGGGATGGGGGAGCGGACCGAGGACATCATGCGCCGCGCAGGGATCTCCCATCTCGTCGCCGTCTCCGGCGCCAATATTGCGCTCGTCCTCGGTGCGGTGCTCGGCCCACTGCTCCTGCTCGGCGTGCGGCGCAGGCCCCGGCTCGTCGCGGGCGCGGCCGCCATGGCCGCGTACGTGTGGCTGGTCGGGGAGGAGCCCAGCGTCCAGCGGGCCGCGACGATGGCCGCCCCGCTGCTCGCCGCGCGCTTCGCCGGGGTGAAGGCCTCCCCGGTCGCGGCTCTCGCCCTCACCGTCGCTCTGTGGTCGGTGCTCGACCCGGTCACCGCCGCCTCGGTCGACTTCCTCCTCTCCGCTCTCGCGACCGCTGCGATCCTTCTCGCCTCCCCACCGCTTGCGAGCGCTCTCATCGCGATGAGCGGGGAGAGGCTTCCGCGGACCGCAGCGCTCGTGCTTGCCGTGCCGCTCGTGGCCCAGGCCGCGTGCACTCCCGTGCTGATCCTCCTCGCCCCTGAGGTGTCCGTCTGGGCAGTGCCCGTGAACATGCTCGTCGGGCCGCTCGTCGGACCCGCGACGGTGCTGGGTCTGCTGGGTCTCGTGCTCGGGATCCTCTGGCCACCCGCCGCGAGCGCCCTCTACACCCTCGCCGCAGGCGGCGCGCACCTGGTCCTGCTCATCGCCCGCACCGCCGACGCCCTGCCCGGCGCACGTGTACCCGTCCCCGAGGGCGCGACCGGGGTGCTCACCGCCATCATCGTCCTCGCGCTCGGCGCCGCCGCGATCGCCGGTCACCGCCTGAAGGCAGTGCGCTGGGCCGTGGCCGCGCTGCTGGTCGCCCTCCTCGCCCCGGGCCTCGCCCGCTCCCTGCCCGTTGGCGCGGGGGAGGAGGACTGGACCGTGGCGCTCTGCGCAGTGGGCCAGGGAGACGCGCTCCTGCTGCGCCCAGGCGGGACCGCGCGGGAGAGCCCGACCGTCCTCGTGGACACCGGCCCCGAACCGGACGCTCTGCGCTCCTGCCTGGACAGGCTCGGGGTGCGCCGCATCGACCTGCTCGTCCTCACCCACCCGCACGCCGACCACATCGGCGGCCGCGCGGCGCTCACCGGTGCCCGCACCCCGGCCGAGCAGTGGATCTGCCCCCTGCCCGAGGCGCGTGCCGGCACCGTCCCGGACCTGCCCGCCCTCGCCGCCACCACTGGGCAGGACTGGGAGCGGGACGGGCTGCGCCTCGAGGTGCTCTGGCCCGCCTCCGAAGCGGACGCCCGCTCAGCGAGCGCCGCAGAGTCCGGGGGAGGCGAAGGCGATGATGCGAACGACTGCTCCCTCGCGCTCTCCGTCACCTGGCGGGACGGGACGCGGCTCGTCACCCTCGGTGACCTCGAGCCCGCCGCGCAGGAACGCCTCGCCGCCCAGCAGCCCGGGCCCGCTGATCTCGTCAAGGTCGCTCATCATGGCTCCCGCCGCCAGTACCCAGGCTTGTACGAGCAGCTCGGCGCTGATCTGGCGCTGGTCCCCGTCGGCCAGGAGAACAGCTTCGGGCATCCCACCGCCCAGACCCTCGACCTGCTCGAGGCGACCGGTGCCCAGGTGCTGCGCACCGACGTCCACGGCACTGTGGTCCTCAGCGGCGGAGACCAGCCTGAGGCGCGGAGCGTCGCCCCGGCCCGCTAGGATCGATCAGTCCCCCGAGCAGTGAGGAGCTCCCGTGAGCGATGTCGAGTGGCACAGTGTCGCCCTCGCACCGATCGTGCTCGTCCAAGGCACCGAGACCCTGATCGCAGACCGTGCTGTGCAGCGGCTGCGCGGACTCGCCCGTGAGGCGGATCCCTCTGTCGCCGTCCATGATCTCTCCGGCGAGGCCGCCCGTCCCGGCGCGCTCGCCCAGGTCGCGAGCCCGTCCCTGTTCGGGGAGCCGCGCCTGGTGATCGTGCCCGAGCTGCAGTCCGCCCCGGACGCGCTCGTGCTCGAGCTGCTCGACTACGTGAAGGCCCCCGCGGACGACGTCACCCTCGTGCTCGTCCACCGCGGCGGCAACCGCGGCAAGAAGCTCCTGGACGCGCTGAAGAAGGCGGGCGTGCCCCGCGTGGACGCGAGCCCCGTCAAGCGCGCCGGCGACAAGCAGACCTTCGTCGCCGCGGAGTTCGCGCGTGCTGAGCGCCGCATCCGCCCCGAGGCGCTCGTCGCCCTCGTCGACGCCTTCGGCACCGACCTCGCCGAGCTCGCCGCGATCAGCCGCCAGCTCATCGAGGACACCACCCCCGACCCCGGGACGCCACCCGCCCAGGTCACCCTCGAGGACGTCCACGCCCTCACCGCCGGCCGCGTCGAGTCCACCGCCTTCGCCGTCGCGGACGCCGCGATCGCCGGCAAGGAGCAGGAGGCGCTGCAGCTGCTCCAGCAGGCGCAGCTCGCCGGTGCCGACCCGGTCCCGATCGTCGCCGCGATCGCCTCGAAGATGCGCTCGCTCGCGAAGGTCTCCGCCCCGGGCTCGACCCCGCGCAGCCTCGGCATGCCCGACTGGATGCTCCGCAACCTCTCCCGCGAGGCGAAGAGCTGGAACGACCGCACCCTGGCCCGCGCGATCGAGGCGATCGCCCGCGCCGACCACGAGGTCAAGGGCGCAGGCCGCGACCCGCACTGGTCCGTGCAGCGGATGGTCATGGAGATCTGCCGCGCCCGCCGCGCGCGCTGAGCCCGCTCAGGACAGCAAGAAGCCCGGTGCGCATCGCTGCGCACCGGGCTTCTTCATGCCCTAGGGGCTGGTCCCTTCAGGGACCGACGCTCACTTGGCGGCGCCGGCGACCAGCTTCGCGAGACCCGACTTGCGGTTCGCGGCCTGGTTCTTGTGGATGACGCCCTTGGAGACGGCCTTGTCGAGCTTGCGGGAGGCCGCCTTCAGCGCCTCGTCCGCCGCAGCCGCGTCACCGGTGGAGACGGCGGCCTTGACCTTGCGGACGTAGGTCTTCAGCTCGGACTTGACGGCGCGGTTGCGAAGACGGGACTTCTCGTTCGTCTTGTTCCGCTTGATCTGGGACTTGATGTTTGCCACGAAGACTCTTCTCCAGTGTTGCTGGGGTGGATCATCCCGGACTGCCGAGGAACAGCACCGACGGGGACGGCGGTGGGGATTCGCCTGGAGACGTCGGTACCGCGGTCGCTGCCACGGGTACTCGCTCGGGTCGCACGAGCCATCCATCCCCTGAGACACTTCGGGAGGACACCCCTGCGCACACCGAACGGTATGTCACACATACAGGGCGAGACTCTAGCAGAACCCGAACCTCGCGAACCCTCGATGTGCGGCGTGTCTCGCCGCATGTGAACAGCGGCATCAACGGGGGTCAGAAACCCTCGTGCAGTGCTGTCAGAGCAGCGCCGTCACTGCAGCCGCGACACGGTCGTAGCGGGCGCGGTCCAGCCGCCCGCCCTCGCGGCGCACCGTGGCCGGATCAAGGCGCAGCAGCCGGTCGGCCCGCACCTCCGAGTCCCGGCCCTGGGAGTCCCAGTCGCCGGAGCCGATGTCCACCCAGGTCGCGCCGTGCTTATCGGTGCGGGTGGCGCCGGGCTCCGTGCGGTCGCGGGAGGTGAGCATGAGGGCGACCAGCACGGTGCCCTGGCCGTCCTCGCCGCCGGTCGCAGCGTCCTCTTCCGCGATCACGAGAACAGGACGGTCCTTGCCCTGGTGGAGATCCTCCTCGTAGTGCACCCACGCCCACACGATCTCGCCCGGGTCCGGGCGGTCGTCGGCGCGCGGTGCGTACTCCAGGGCGAGCGGGGCGTTGCCACGACGATCGGCGAGGACGCTGCCGCCCTCGGGCGTGGTCGCTTCCGAACGGCCCTGCCCGTCGGAGCGGCCGCGGGCGTCAGCCCGTCCGTCGGCCTGCCTGCGCCCGTCGGCCCGGCTGTCTGCCCGGCTGCGCCCGTCGGCCGCACGGCGCGAGTCGCCGCGCTGGTCGGTCGCGGAGCGGACCGCGGCACGCGCGAGGTCGCGAGCACTGCGCCGCGCCGCGGGGCTGCGCGCGGCGGAGCGGAGGGCTGCGGTGAGGCGGGAAACCAGGGACATGCTGCTCGCTTCCTCGTCGGCCCCAGGAACGGGGCCGCGACGGCTGGATGGGTGTTTGAATGGTAGGCATGCCAGACCTCTCGCTGTTCGACCGCGCTCGCACCGGAGCGGGCGGTGACGAGATGTTCACCTCCGACGGCTCCGTGCGCCCCACCTACCGGGCCCTGCACGATGCGCTGGCCGGGCTCGGCCCCGAGGAGTTCCGTTCCCGTTCCGAGTCCCTGGCGCGCAGCTATCTGGACCAGGGCATCACCTTCGACTACGCAGGGGAGGAGAGACCCTTCCCGATCGACGCGATTCCGCGCGTCATCGACGCGGAGGAATGGACGCAGGTCTCTTCCGGCGTGGGGCAGCGCGTCCGCGCCCTCGAGGCCTTCCTCGACGACCTCTACAACGACCGCAGCGCCATCGCCGACGGTGTCATCCCCGAGGAGCTCATCACCTCCTCCACCTACATCGTCGAGGAGATGCGCGGCTACTCCCCGCCCAACGGCGTCCGCATCCACATCTCCGGCATCGACCTGGTCCGCGACGGCTCCGGCGGCTTCCGTGTCCTCGAGGACAACGTCCGCACCCCCAGCGGCGTCAGCTACGTGCTCTCCAACCGGCGCGCCATGGCGCAGGGCTTCCCCGAGCTATTCGCCGACCGACCCGTGCGGCGCGTGGGCGAGTACCCCGGCCGGCTGCTCGCCGCGCTGCAGGCCGCCGCGCCGAACACCGCGGGGGAGGAGGCGACCGTCGTCGTCCTCACCCCCGGCCGCTACAACAGCGCCTACTTCGAGCACTCCCTGCTGGCACGCACCATGGGCGTGGACCTCGTCGAAGCGTCCGACCTGGTCGAGCGTGGTGACCGCATCTACATGCGCACCACCGCCGGGCTGCGCCGCGTGGACGTCATCTACAAGCGCACTGACGACGACTTCATCGACCCCGAGGTGTTCCGCCCCGATTCGATGCTCGGCGTGCCGGGACTGGTCCGCTCCGTCCTCGCCGGCAACGTGGTGCTCGCCAACGGCATCGGCAACGGGATCGGCGACGACAAACTCACCTACACCTACGTTCCCGATCTGATCCGCTACTACCTCTCCGAGGAGCCGATCCTCCCCAACGTCGACACCTGGCGGCTCGAGGACCCCGAGGCCCGCACCGAGGTCCTCGACCGGCTCGACGAGCTCGTGGTCAAGCCCGTGGACGGCTCCGGTGGCAAGGGCATCGTCATCGGCCCTGCCGCGAGCCGTGAGGAGCTCGACGCCCTGCGCGACAGGCTCGACGCCGACCCGCGCGGCTGGATCGCCCAGCCCGTCGTCCAGCTCTCCACAATCCCCACCCTCGTCGAGGGCGGCCCCGAGCCGCGCCACGTGGACCTGCGCCCCTTCGCGCTGAACAGCGGCGACGACGTCTGGGTGCTGCCAGGCGGGCTCACCCGCGTCGCCCTCCCACGCGGGGAGATGATCGTGAACTCCTCGCGCGGGGGCGGTTCCAAGGACACCTGGGTCCTCGCCGCCAAGCGGCCCGGCGAGCCCGGCGCGCCGGGTGCGCAGGACGAGGCCGACGAGGGCATCGAGGACCCCACCGACGACAGCTACGACGAGTTCGACGATCCCCGCGAGGATCAGGCCGAGGACCGCAGCGACGAGCCCGACCCGGTCACCTCCGCGATCAAGATCATCGAGACCGAGGGGACGCCGCATGATGCTCAGTAGGATCGCCGACGCGATGTTCTGGATCGGCCGCTACGTCGAACGCGCCGACCAGACCGACAGGCTGCTGGACGTGTCCCTCCAGACGATCACCGAGGACGGCAGCCTCGACGCCACCGGCGCCTGCGCCGGGGTGTACGAGATCTTCGGCCTGAACGACGTCCCCGCCGAGGACCTCACCGTGCAGCGGATCCTGGACCGCCTGGTCACGGACCGCGCGAACCCCTCCTCCGTCGCCGGGGCCCTGCAGACCGCCAGGGAG
>DAHVRS010000123.1 GCA_027322375.1 Brachybacterium sp.
CCAGGCCGGGAAGGTGTTGGTCGAGAAGCGGGAATGGACGATCGCGACCTGCGAGGTGAAGCGGGGGTCGCGCAGGTCCGGGTAGAAGGCGCCGAGCTGCTCGGGAGTCAGCATGCCCTTGTAGACGAGCACCCGGGTGGACAGGGAGGGGAAGTAGCCGGCGGTGAGGTGCTCGACGCGGCGGCGCACCGCGAAGGCGGCGCGCTCGAGCGCGAGGCCGGTCCGCTCCCCCGCCGCGTCGGCGAGGAACACCTGGACGAGGTCGGGGCGGACCGCCTCGGCGGAGGGGCCGACGAGGCCGTGCACGACGGGCACCTCGCGGGTGCCGAGCAGGCGCAGCCCCTCCTCCTCGGCGATCTCCGCGAGAGTGTCCAGCACGTCCGCGCGGCCGGCCGCATCGCGAGGCACGAAGGCGGTGCCGGCGGCATAGGCGCCCGGGGCGGGCAGGTCCACGGTGGTGACGGCGCGGAAGAAGGCGTCGGGCAGCTGGACCATGATGCCGGTGCCGTCGCCGGTGTCCTCCTCGGCGCCGACGGCGCCGCGGTGGTCGAGGTTGCGCAGCGCGGTCAGCGCATGGGCGACGATGTCGTGGCGGGGTCCGCCTGTCAGCGTCGCGATCATCGCGACGCCGCAGGAGTCGACCTCGCTCTCGGGGCGGTACAGCCCCTGCGCGGTGGGGAACGAGGAGAAGCGGGAGGTGAGGGGGAGCATGACGCGGTGAGCCCTTCCGGTGGGCGGCCAGTGACGGGGGTCGTCGGATCCGACGAGCACCCGGTCCCGGGCCGCTTCCCGTCCTCGCGCTCTGCGTCGCTCGGGGTCGCGGCCTCTAGGGGCCGGGTGAGGGGTCGGGGCCTGCGGAAGGAGGCGTGCCGGACTTCTCGACCTCGTCCTCGTCGGGGCCGTTGCCGGCCTTCTGGTCACTGAGCGCGAAGGAGCCATCCGCGGCGACGACCTCGCCACCGCGCTTCTGCTTGCGCAGCGTGAGCATCACGAACATGCCCACACCCACGAGGACCATGAGCAGGGCGACGAGGGTGTGGATGCGCAGCGGCCCCACCATGAGCACGGGCTCGGTGCGGATCGCGTCGATCCAGGCGCGGCCGGTGGAGTAGATCGCCACGTAGGCCCAGAACACGCGCCCGCCCGCCCAGGCGAAGCGACGCGAGAGGAGCAGCAGCACAGCGATCCCGGCGAGGTTCCACAGCTGCTCGTAGAGGAAGGTGGGGTGGTACGTGCCGGGCACGCAGCCGCCGATCGTCATCCCGTTGGTCTCGCAGGTGACGTCCCAGGCCCACCAGGCGTCCAGCGGCGGGCCATACAGCTCCTGGTTGAACCAGTTGCCGAAGCGGCCGATGACCTGCGCGAGCATGATCGTGGGTGCGAGGGTGTCCGCGAGCGCGGTGAAGGACACGCCCTTGTAGCGGGCCATGAGCCAGGCCGCGAGCGCGCCGCCGGCGACGCCGCCGTAGATCGCGAGGCCGCCCTGCCAGATGTAGAAGACGGCCAGTGGGTCCCCGCCGGGGCCGAAGAACGGCTCGGGCGAGGTGAGGACGTGCCAGACGCGGGAGCCGATGATCCCGCCGATCACCGCGACGAACACGATGTCGAACAGCGCGTCGCCGTCACCGCCGCGTGCCTCCCACCGCTTGGTGGCCCACCACAGGGCCACGCCGATGCCGGTGAGGATGCACAGCGCGTAGAAGTGGATCGTGAGCGGCCCGAGGGAGAGGGCGGAGATGCTGGGGCTGGGGATCATCCGCTCCTCCTTCCAAGGGGCGGGGCCCGGCGCGGTGCAGGGCCCGGTGGATCAGGCGGTGTCAGTCAGGCGGGGTCGAACATTCAGCGTCGTGCACGCAGGGTCGCGGGCGCAGGACCGGTCAGGCGCGGGCCCGCTCCACACCGGAGCGGAGGTCCGTCGCGACAGCAGCGAGGGCCGTGCGGGCCGCCGCGTCGTCGCCCTCGTGCTCGAGGAGCGCGCGCACGAAGGCCGAGCCGACGATCACTCCATCAGCGTACGCGCCCACCTGCGCGGCCTGCTCACCGTTCGAGACGCCAAGACCCACGCAGACGTTCTGGGCCCCGGCGGCGCGGGTGCGCTCCACGAGGCCCTCCGTCGCAGTCGAGACGCTGGCCCGGGTGCCGGTGACGCCCATCGTGCTCGCCGCGTAGACGAATCCACGCGTGTGCGAGACCACATGCTCGAGGCGGTCCCGCGGGGAGCTGGGAGCGACGAGGAACACACGATCCACGCCGTGCTCCTCGCTCGCCGCGATCCACTGCCCGCCCTCATCGGGGATGAGGTCCGGAGTGATCACGCCGGCGCCGCCGGCAGCGGCGAGGTCGCGGGCGAAGGCGTCCGGGCCGTAGGCCAGGACGGGGTTCCAGTAGCTCATGACGAGGATCGCGCCGCCGCGGCCGGAGAGCGCCTCAACGGCCTCGAGGACGTGACGGGTGCGGGTGCCGGCCTGCAGCGCGGTCGAGGCGGCCTGCTGGATGACGGCACCGTCCATGACGGGGTCGGAGTAGGGCAGGCCCAGCTCGATCATGTCGGCGCCGTGGTCGATGAGGATCCGGGCCGCCTCGATCGAGCGGGAGAGGTCCGGATAGCCGACGGGCAGGTAGCCGATGAGGGCGGCGCGGTTCTCGGCGCGGGCGCGGTCCAGCACCTCGCCGGAGCGCAGGCGGTGGGTGTCGGCGGTGGTCATCGACCCTCCTCGGAGGTGGCAGGGGCGGCGGATGCGGCAGCGGGGTCGGTGGTGCCGGCTGCTGCTGCGGGGACGGCGGGGGCGGGCGCGGTGCTGCGCGCCTGCTCCCGCAGTGCGGCGAGGTCGGCGCGGGCGGGCTCGTCCCCGACGAGGCCGAACCAGCGCGAGGCGGTGTCCACGTCCTTGTCTCCGCGGCCGGAGAGGCTCACGAGGATCACGGCGTCCTCCCCCAGCTCGCGGCCCAGCTCGAGGGCGCCGGCGAGGGCGTGGGCGGATTCGATCGCGGGCATGATTCCCTCGGTCATGGACAGCAGCGCGAAGGCCTCCATGGCGGGGCCGTCATCGATCGCGCGGTACTCGGCGCGGCCGATGTCCGCGAGCCAGGCGTGCTCAGGGCCGACGCTCGGGTAGTCCAGCCCCGCGGAGACGGAGTGGGACTCGATGGTCTGGCCGTCCTCGTCCTGCATGACGAAGCTGCGAGAGCCGTGGAGCACCCCGGCGGTGCCGCCGGTGATGGTCGCGGAATGGCGGCCGGAGGCGATCCCGTCGCCGCCCGCCTCGCAGCCGATGAGGCGCACCGTCGGGTCGGTGTCGTCGAGGAAGGCGTGGAAGATGCCCATGGCGTTGGAGCCGCCGCCGACGCAGGCCACGACCGCATCGGGCAGGCGGCCGACGCGCTCGATCGTCTGGGCGCGAGCCTCCTCGCCGATGATGCGGTGGAAGTCGCGGACCATCGCCGGGAAGGGGTGGGGTCCGGCGACGGTGCCGAGGAGGTAGTGGGTGGTCTCCACGTTCGCGACCCAGTCGCGGAAGGCTTCGTTGATCGCGTCCTTGAGAGTGCGCGAGCCCTGCTCGACGGCGACGACCTCTGCGCCCAGCAGGCGCATGCGGGCGACGTTCAGCGCCTGGCGCTCGGTGTCCTCGGCGCCCATGTAGATCGTGCAGTCCAGACCGAACAGAGCGGCGGCGGTCGCGGTCGCGACGCCGTGCTGGCCCGCGCCGGTCTCGGCGATCAGGCGGGTCTTGCCCATGCGCCGGGTGAGCAGCGCCTGGCCGAGGACGTTGTTGATCTTGTGGGAGCCGGTGTGGTTGAGGTCCTCGCGCTTGAGCAGGATGCGGGCACCGCCGGCGAGGGCGGAGAAGCGCGGGGCGTCGCTCAGCAGCGAGGGGCGGCCGGTGTACTGGGCGGCGAGGTGCTGCAGCTCGGCGGTGAACTCGGGGTCCAGGATCGCCTTCTCGTACACCTCGATGAGCTCGTTCAGCGCTGGGACGAGCGCCTCGGGCAGGAAGCGCCCTCCGAAGTCCCCGAAGTAGGGGCCGGTCGCGGAGCGCAGCGCACCCTCGGGGCGGCTGAGGTCAGGGAAGGGGATGCTCATGCCTGGGCTCCTTCGGTCTGAGGACGGCCGGTCTGCGTGGAGCCGGTCCGGGGGCGGCCGCGGCGGGCGACGCCGCGGAAGGAGGCGACGGAGGCGGCGGGGTCGCCGGAGGTCACGAGCGCTTCGCCGACGAGGACGGCGTCGGCGCCCGCGGCGGCGTAGGCCTCGACGTCGGCGACGGAGGCGACGGCGGACTCGCCGATCGCGAGCGGGCCGACGGGGATCCGGGCGAGCAGCGCGGCGGCCCGGTCCAGGTCGACGCTGAGGTCCTTGAGGTTGCGGGCGTTGACACCGATGAGGTCGGCGCCGAGGGCGAGGGCGCGCTCGAGCTCCTCCTCGGTGTGGGTCTCGACGAGGGCCTGCATGCCGTGCTCATGGATGAGCTGGTACAGCGAGCGGAGGGTCTCGTCGTCGAGCGCGGCGACGATGAGCAGGACCAGGTCGGCGCCGTGGGCGCGGGCCTCGAGCACCTGGTAGGGCTCGACCACGAAGTCCTTGCGCAGCACGGGCACACGGACACGCTCGCGGACGGCGTCGAGGTCGGCGAGGGTGCCGCGGAAGCGGCGCTCCTCGGTGAGGACGCTGATCGCGCTCGCGCCGGAGCCGGCGTAGGTGGCGGCGAGCTCGGCGGGCTCGGGGATGTCGGCCAGCGCGCCCTTGGACGGGCTGGAGCGCTTGACCTCGGCGATCAGGCCCATGGTGGTGCCATCGCTCTCGAGGAAGGCGCGCGCGTCGAGCGCGGGCGTGGCCTCGCGGGCACGGCGCAGCATCTCGGCCTCGGGCACGGCCTCGCGGCGTCGAGCGAGGTCCTCGCGCACGCCCTCGATGATGTCGTCGAGCACGGTTCCGGTGGTTCTCACGCGAGCCTCCTGCGGCGGTCGGGCGGGGCGTGCACGGCACGCTCTCCCGCGGGGTCGGGGCTCAGCCTCCGACGTACGAGATCGGGGCGAGGAAGGAGAAGGCCGGCAGGTTCCGCAGCACGGTGAACACCAGCACCACGCCCAGGAGCACGATAACCGCGCCCCGCGAGACGGGGAGGGCGGTGTTCAGCCCTCGGACCCGCAGCACGGTCCACCGCACACCGAGGACGGCGAGGACCGGAAGGGCGGCGACGAGCAGCAGATTGCTGCGCATCGCGAGCAGCAGATCGCCGGCGAGCAGGGCGTGCACGGAGCGGATCATTCCGCAGCCGGGGCACTCGATCCCCGTCAGCGCGTTCACGAGGCACAGCGGGATGTGCTGGCGGAACGGGTCGAAGACGAGCTGCACGCCGACGGCCAGTGCGAGGCCGCCGGCGGCGAGGCCGAGCGGCAGGACCGCTCGGCGGAGGCCGGGGGCGGGGGCGCCGGGGTCAGCGCCCTCGCGGGTCCCCGGCGCCGCAGAGGTCACCGTGCGTCGACCTCGGCGGGACGCTCGGCGCGGACGGGCTCGGCGTAGGTCTTGGGCTGGCCGAGGCCGGCCATGGACAGCACGATGCCGATGATGATCGAGACGACCACGACACCGGCGCCGACCCAGAGCAGCACCGTCAGGGCGGGCACGACCAGGGCAAGGCAGATGAGGGTCGCACCTGCGACGATGCCGAGGTTCATCGTCCACGCGGCGATGGTCTTGCCCTCGTTGTGGTGCGGGGGCGGCGGCACGGCATAGGTCTTCGGCATGATCCTTCTCCAGTCAGGGTCCCGGTC
>DAHVRS010000237.1 GCA_027322375.1 Brachybacterium sp.
ACCAGACGACCTTGCTGACCGAGAACCAGCGTGGCACCCATACTCACATTGTGCCACCTCATGCTCCCATGTGCCACGTCGGCTGAGGATCACAGCTCGAGCTTGAGGCCTTCGTGGGAAGCGACGAAGCCGAGCCGCTCGTAGAAGCGGTGGGCGTCCGCGCGGGCGCGGTCGGTGGTGAGCTGGGCGAGGGAGGCCCCGTACTGCCGGCCCCAGTCCAGCGCCCAGGTCATGAGCGCCGTGCCGAGCCCGCCGCCGCGCACAGTCGCCGCGACCCGCACCGCCTCGATCTGGAGCCGGGTGGTGCCGCCGCGGGAGAGGGAGGGCAGCAGGGTCAGCTGCATCGTCGCGATGAGCCGGTCCTCCCGGTCGCGGGCGATGAGAAGCAGGTGCGCCGGGTCGCGGTCGATCGCGGCGAGCGCGCGGGCGTAGGTGACGAGAGCCGCTTCCTCCGTCTCGCGCGCCTCCCGCTCGCGGCCCAGCGCGTCGTCGGCCAGCAGCGCGACGAGCTCGGGCAGATCCGCCTCACTCGCACGGTGAAGGGTGACGCGGCCGGTGGGGAGCTCGAGGGTGTCCAGTGTGCTCATGCGCCCATTCTGCGGCAGGCGGCCACAATGGGCGCATGAGCACCGCCCGCACCCCCTTCTTCCCCGGCACGCCGCGCGAGACCCAGCTGTCCTTCTCCGACCGCAGCGCGTGGATCGTCGCGGACGAGGTGGTGGGCGGCTGGACGCTGCTGATCGGCGGGATCGAGCAGTCCCATGTGGACCTCGAGGACCCCACCCGGCTCGTCCACGAATACCTGCAGAGGATCGGGGCGGTGCTGGACACCTGCTGGCCGGAGGGACAGCCGCTGCGGATCGCGCACCTCGGTGGCGGGGCGCTGACCCTGGTCCGCTATGTGCAGGTGACCCGTCCTGGCTCCCCGCAGACGGTGATCGAGATCGAGCGGGAGCTGCCCACCCTCGTCACCACTGCGCTGCCGCTGCCGAAGGGCACCGACCTCGAGGTGGTCATCGGCGATGCCCGCGAGCAGCTCCCCGCGCTCGGGGACGAGAAGCTCGACGCGATCGTGCTGGACGTGTTCTCCGGCGAGTCCACCCCTGCCCATCTCGCGACAGCGGACTTCTATCGCGAGGTGCTCGGGCTCCTCGCCGAGGACGGGCTGCTGCTGGTGAACGTGGGCGACGACGCCGGGCAGAAGTTCCTCGCCGCACAGGTGCGAGAGCTCGAGTCCGCCGCAGCGGAGGTCGGGGTGCCGGGCGTGTGGACGCTCACCGATGCACAGCTGCTGACCCGCCCCTCCGACGGGAACATGGTGCTGCTCGCGGGCGGAGCGCTCGCCTCCGAAGACATGGAAACCCGGCGCACGGCGTGGCTCGCCGCGGGCCCTCACCCCGCCGCGGTGCTGGACCCGCATGAGACCGAGGGCGCTTTCGGCGCCGCCAGAGCCTGAGGGGCGCAGAACGGCCGCCGCCCCGGAGGGGGCGACGGCCGGCTCGGCGGGCCAGAATCAGACCAGCACAGCTCAGACCAGCTCGCTGCGGGCACTGCGGTCGTTCATGACGATCACGGGAGTGATCGTCTCGTCACCGGCGCCGCGGTTCGCGGCGAGGTCGGCGCAGCAGCGGCATGCCCACCACGACCCGCTGCCCACCTCGACGAGGATCTTGAAGCCGTCGCCCTTCATCTCCACGGAGTCCAGCCCCACGTGGATCAGCACCTCGACCCCGTCCTCGAGGGTCAGCGCGACCGCGTGCGAGGTCGGGAAGACGTGCGCGACGTGGCCCTCAGCAGGTGCGACGACGAGGCCGTCGGTCGGTTCGACCGCCACAGCGCCGCCTCGTCGGTCTTCGAGACGTCCGCGAGCTCCATCCGCAGGCGGGTCGCACAGTTCTCGAGGTCGGTGATGTTGCCGGCCCCGCTCTCAGTGGCTGCCGCCTCGTCGTCCAGTGCGTCGTCCTCACGGCCGGGGGTCTCCAGGCAGAGCTCGAGGATGATCGCGCGGAAGGCGAGGAAG
>DAHVRS010000127.1 GCA_027322375.1 Brachybacterium sp.
CGATGCCGAGGGCTCCGCCGCGGACTCGCTCGCCCCCGGCGCCGACGATCCCGCGCAGGTGGACGAGTCCGACAGGCAGACGTCTCCGTCGGCGCAGCCGGTGCAGAAGTCCCCGCTGCCTCTGCGCTCCCCCGCGTCCGAGGGACGTTCCAGCCGCGCGGCCTGGCTCTCCGGAGTCGGGGCGGGCGCTGCAGCCTCCACTTCCGCTGCCGCCGCTGGTGGGTCCGGCGGGGACGGGCCCCGCTCCCCTGCCTCGCCCGATCGCGGCGGCTCCGGGGATGATCATTCCTCCGGACGCTCCGGGGACCAGGACGGCTCGCTGCCCCGCGTCGCGGCCTGGACCGTGGCCACCTCCGTCCTGCCGGGCACCGGCCTGCTCACCACGCGGATGCGCCGCCTGGGCTGGGTGCTGCTGGGCGTGCTCGGCCTCGCGATCGTCGCCGCGATCGTGTTCCTGCTGGTCGGCGACCCGCTGCGCACCGCGATCATGCTCGCCTCCCGCCGCGGTGTGCTCATCGCCGCGATGCTCACCGTCGCCGTGGTCGGGATCGTGTGGGCGCTCCAGATCATGCTCGCGAACCTCGCCCACTCCACCCGGGAGCGCCTGGCCGGGGCGAAGCGCTATCTCGCGCTCGGTCTCGCCGCGCTCATGGTGGTCGTCGTCGCCGTGCCCTTCGGCCGCGGCGTCCAGTCGCTGTGGGCATTGCAGGGCCTGGTCGGCTCCGAGACCGTGTTCGGTGGGGACAGCACCCGCGAGCACCCCTTCACCGCCGGCAAGGACCCGTGGGCGAACACCGAGCGGCTGAACATCATGCTGCTGGGTCAGGACGCCGGCGCGGACCGCACCGGCACCCGCCCGGACACGATCATGGTCGCCTCGATCGACACCGCGACCGGGCAGACCGCCCTGTTCTCGATCCCCCGCAACCTCGAGCGGGTCCGCTTCCCCGAGGGCACGCCCGCGGGGGAGGAGTTCCCCGACGGCTTCGACTACTTCGGCAAGAACCAGAACCTCATCAACGCGGTGTGGACCTGGGCGGAGGACCGTCCGGACCTGTTCCCGAACGATCCCGAGCCGGGGCTGACCGCGACCCGCTGGGCCGTCGAGGAGACCCTCGGGCTCGAGATGGATTACTACGCGATGGTGAACCTGCAGGGCTTCGAGGACATGGTCAACGCCCTGGGAGGCGTGGACCTCGTCGTCGAGCGCCGCATCCCCATCGGCGGCGGCGCCTCCGAGGTCGAGGACTATATCGAGCCCGGCGCGCAGAAGCTCGATGGCTTCCACGCGCTCTGGTACGCCCGCTCCCGCGAGGGCTCCAACGACTTCAACCGCATGTGCCGCCAGCAGCGGATCGTGCGCGCGGTCGCGGAGGAGGCGGATCCGACCACGCTCGCGCTGTCGATCCCGGGCCTGGTCAACGCGACCGAGGAGAACATCGAGACGGACATCCCCGTCGGCAACCTGGACGCCTTCATGGATCTCGCGCTGCGGATCAAGAGCGGCGGCTTCACCTCCTACCCGATCACACAGGACGTCACCTTCACCGGCAACCCGGACTGGGACTACCTCAAGGAGTGGGTGCAGGCCTCGATCGAGGACTCGATGAAGAACGACGAGCCCGAGTCCGTCAAGGGCGAGACCGAGCCCGGCTCGACCGACCCGGCCGAGACCGGTGCCCCGCCGGAGGAGGAGA
>DAHVRS010000278.1 GCA_027322375.1 Brachybacterium sp.
CGGGCGCGCCGACGACGGCGCTGGAATCGTTCTGTGCGGGGTCCGGGGCGTCGTGACCGGTCGCCCCGCAGGCGGCGGCGAGAGAGTCGAGCGGGTCCTGGAGCCCGTCGGAGGCGGTGTCGCCCGCGAGGGCGTCCTGGAACGGGGCGCGCACCTGCTCGAGCGCCTCGGCCACAGCCTCGTCGTCGACCGCGGAGATCAGCCCGGCGAGGAGATCATCGGTGGCCTCGAGCTCCTCCTCGTGCCCGGCGGGCACCTGGCGCGGGGAGAGGCCCACGAGCTTGAACATGTTCGAGGTGAGCACATTCGCGTTCGCGAAGACGGTGAGGGTGGAGGGGGTGTCGAACACCTCCGCGCAGGCGAGCGCGGCGGGCATGGTGCCGTCCTCCCCCGGGCCGAGCGCCCACTGCGCCGCGGCGGAGGTGTCCGCGCAGCTCGTGGCGACACCCTCCCAGGCGGTGCGGAAAGCCTCGAGATCCGCGTCCTCGCCCTTACCGGGCTCAGTGCGGAACCAGTCCGCGAGCTGAGCGGCCGCTTCTCGTGCGTCCTCCGGTGCCTCCGCGAAGGCGGCCTCGACATCATCACCGGCCAGGGCGTAGAACTCAGGGTCGGAGGCACCGTTCTCGGACGCGGTCCCGGCCCTGTCGAGCACCTCGCGCGAGAGCGGATCGGTGTAGCCGGGGTCGCCCCAGAAGTCGGTGCACGCCGTAGCGAGCGCCGGGTCGATCGTCTCCTCGGCGGTGGTGACCGCTTGCGTCGGGGCGTCCGACGGGGTCTCGTCGGCCGGAGTGCTGGCGCAACCGCTCAGCAGGAGCGGTGCGGCGAGCAGGGCTGCACCGGTGCGCAGCACGAGAGTGGGCGCTGCGACCCGCCCCCGTGAACGCCAGGAGCGGCGCTGCCCGGACCTCTCGGCCCGTCCGGCAGCGCCGCTCCTCGGAGTGGCTCGCGGCACCTCAGCGCCGGTCGACGTCGACGATGTCGACCCGCACGTCGTCCTCCGACAGGGCTGCGGTCACCGTGCGCAGGGCACGGGCCGTGCGGCCCGATCGGCCGATGACGCGGCCCAGATCGGCGGCGCCGACCCGGACCTCGAGCAGCGGGCCACGACGGGTCGACTTCTCCGTCACGCGCACAGCGTCCGGATCATCGACGATGCCGCGGACCAGATGGTCGAGCGCTTCGGCGCGGGCGCTCATCTCAGGCCTCGTCGATCGCCGCGGCGTCGGCGTCCTCGGTGGTCTCGCCCTCGGCCGGAGCCTCCTCGGAGCCGGCCTCGACCTCAGCGGCCTCGGGCTCCTTGGCCTTCTTCGCACCCTCGCGGGACTCGGTCGCGGCCTTGTCGGCCTCCGCGATGAGCTCCTCGGCGGTCTTCTTGGCCTCGGCGGTCTTCAGGGAACCGGCGGCGTCGCCCTCGCCCTTGAACTTCGCCCAGTCGCCGGTGACCTTCAGCAGCGCGGCGACCTGCTCGGTCGGCTGCGCGCCGACGCCGAGCCAGTACTGCGCACGCTCGGAGTCGATCTCGATGACCGAGGGGTTCTCGGTGGGGTGGTACTTGCCGATCTCCTCGATCACGGCGCCGTCGCGCTTCTTGCGCGA
>DAHVRS010000299.1 GCA_027322375.1 Brachybacterium sp.
CGGGCGCCGCACCGTCCCGCTGGTCACCCGCCGACGCACCGGGTACACCGCGAGCCTGTTGATCATCGTGGTGCTCGCGGTCCTCGCCGGACTGCGCGGCCCGAACCTCGGCATCGAGTTCACAGGCGGTTCCGAGTTCCAGGTCGCCGGCGTCTCCGACACCGAGCAGACCTCCGCCCGCGACGTCGTGCGCGAGCACCTGCCCGACAACGAGCCCAAGATCACCGTGCTCGGCACGAACACGCTTCGCGTGCAGACCGAGCAGCTGGACTCGGAGGAGACCGCAGTGGTCGCCGCGGATCTCGCCACCGCCTACGGCGTCCCCGAGGACGCGGTCTCGACCTCCTACATCGGGCCGGTCTGGAGCGGTGACGTCACCCAGAAGATGCTCCGCGGCGTGGTGGTCTTCCTGCTGCTCGTGACCATCACGATGGCGCTGTACTTCCGGAACCTGAAGTCCTCGCTCGCCGCGATGGCCGCGCTCGTGCACGACATGCTCGTCACCGCCGGGATCTACCTCGTGGTGGGCTTCGAGATCACCCCCGGCACCGTGATCGGCTTCCTGACCGTCATGGGCTACTCGCTCTACGACACCATCGTCGTGTTCGACAAGGTGCGGGAGAACACCGACGGGCTGGAGAAGCAGAGCGTCACCACCTTCGCCGACGAGGTCGAGCTCGCTGCGAACCAGACGCTCATCCGCTCGATCAACACCTCCGTGGTCGCGCTGCTGCCGGTCGGCTCGATCCTCGCGATCGGTGCGTTCCTGCTGGGGGCCGGCACCCTGAAGGACATCTCGCTGGCGCTGTTCATCGGCATCATCGCGGGCACCTACTCCTCGATCTTCCTCGCCCCCGGCTTCCTCGTGGACCTGCGCCGCGGCGAGCCGGCGATGCGCGCGCACGCCGCCCGCGTCGAGGCGGCCCGCGCGGGCCGCGACTCCGGCGCGCTCGAGGCTGACGGCGCTGCCACCGCGCGGAGCGCCGCGACTGCGGCCCGTGCGGGTGACGACGCAGAGGCAGCAGCCGACGCCGATTCTGTCGCTGACGCTGAGGGCACCGACTCCGGGTCCGGCTCCGACGACGGCTCCACCGGCGATGTCCGGGATGCCGACGGCGTGGAGCGTCCCGCCACTGGGCGCCGTGCCCGCACCCAGCCCCGCCGCACCACCCGTCGCGCTCGCGGCGGCTCGTCCCGAGGAGAGAGATGACCGTGCCGATCCCCACGAGGGACGAGATCGACGCGCTGTTCACCACCCACATCGCGGAGTACCCCGACTTCCCGATCCCGGGGGTGCTGTTCCGGGACATCACCCCGCTGCTGCGCGATGCCACCGCCCTGCGCACCGTCATCCGGCACTGGGTCTCCGTCCTCCCCGAGAACATCGAGTACATCGTCGGCACGGAGGCGCGTGGCTTCGTGCTCGGCGCACCGCTGGCCTACGAGCTCGGTGCAGGCTTCGTCCCCGCCCGCAAGGCCGGGAAGCTGCCCGGGAACCCTGCCGGACTCGTCTACGACCTCGAGTACGGCACCGCCGAGATCCAGCTGCCGGAGAGCTCCCTGCCCGCCGGCGCGCGCACCCTCGTGGTCGATGATCTCCTCGCCACCGGCGGCACCGCCGCGGCGACCGTGGAGCTCACGCGCCGCTTCGGGGTGGAGCTGCTGGGGGCGAGCTTCCTCATCGAGCTCGAGGGCCTCGGCGGCCGCGACCGTCTCCCCGACGTCCCGCTGACCACCCTCTGGTCGATCCCCGACTGACACGTCCGGCGCGTCTGGTCCGATGCGACCGGTCCGACGCGACCGCCAGAGTGAGACGTTCTCCTGCCCCCCGCACTCTGTGCTGCAGGACGCTGAGCCTCGCCCCGCGGCCCGGCACCATCCTGCGCCGCACCGCCGGTAAGGGGCACGGGCAGGTCTGCGCCGCGCGTAGACTGGCGGTCTCAGCCAGGAGGTGTGCATGACGCAGGAGCCCGTCGTCCCGCCGTCGGAGGCCGCCGCCGCGCAGGGTGCGGAGCGGAGCCCCGCCACCCGCGCGCCCGCACCGGGGCCCCGTAGGGCGCGTTCGCGGCTGTCCTTCTTCTCCTCGCGCTCCGCGCCTGCCGTGGACCCTCTTCTCGCACCGCTGCTGGAGACGATGACCGCGGCGAGCCCCAAGGAGGACCTCGAGCTGGTCCGCCGCGCCTACACGGTCGCCGAGCGGGCACACCGGGGCCAGATGCGTCGCAGCGGCGACCCGTACATCACCCATCCCGTCTCCGTCGCGACGATCCTCGCCGAGCTCGGCTCGCCCTCCGAGGTCGTCGCCGCAGCGCTGCTGCATGACACCGTCGAGGACACCGACTACTCCCTGGACCGGCTGCGCAGCGAGTTCGGCGAGGTGATCGCCGTGATGGTCGACGGTGTCACGAAGCTGGACAAGGTCACCTACGGCGAGGCCGCGCAGGCCGAGACCGTGCGCAAGATGATCGTGGCGATGAGCCGCGACGTGCGCGTGCTGCTCATCAAGCTCGCCGATCGCCTCCACAACGCGCGCACCTGGAAGTACGTGCCCGCCGCCTCCGCCGAGCGCAAGGCGAAGGAGACCCTCGAGATCTACGCGCCGCTCGCGCACCGGCTCGGGCTGAACACCATGAAGTGGGAGCTCGAGGACCGCTCCTTCCAGGTGCTCTACCCGAAGGTGTACGAGGAGATCGTCTCGCTGGTCGCCCAGCACGCTCCGGCGCGGGAGCAGTACCTGGGCACGGTCTCCTCCCAGATCAAGGAGGACCTGCGCAAGGCGAAGATCAAGGCCGAGGTGACCGGCCGGCCCAAGCACTACTACTCGATCTATCAGAAGATGATCGTGCGCGGCCGGGACTTCTCCGACATCTACGACCTGGTCGGGGTGCGGGTGCTGGTGGACAGCGTCCGGGACTGCTACGCGGCGCTGGGGGCGCTGCACGCACGGTGGAA
>DAHVRS010000301.1 GCA_027322375.1 Brachybacterium sp.
CTTCCGTCAGCTCTGGATCCAGCGCATCAACGCTGCGGCGCGCGCCAACGGCATGACCTACAACCGCTTCATCCAGGGCCTCGGCCTCGCGGGTGTCGAGGTGGACCGTCGCATGCTCGCCGAGCTGGCCGTCAACGACGCCCCGGCGTTCGCCGCCCTGGTCGAGGTCGCCAAGAACGCCCTCCCCAAGGACGTCAACGCCCCGGCAGCCTGACATCGCGGCACGATTCGCGATGACCGAGCGCCCGGATCAGTCCCCGATCACCTCCCCCCGCTCCGAGCGGGTGCGGAAGGTGGCGGCACTGACCGGGCGCTCTGCGCGTCGCAAGCAGGGACGATTCCGCATCGAGGGCCCGCAGGCGGTGCGGTCGCTGCTCGAGCACCGTCCTGACCTCGCCCTCGAGGTGCACCTCACCGAGAAGGCCGACGCCGCGCACCCCGAGCTCGCGACCCTCGCCCGCGCGGCGGATGTCCCCGTCCGCGCCGTCGACGAGCAGATCCTGCGCGCCATGGTGCGCGAGGTCGGCTCGGCGGAGCACGCGGCCGACGGCGGAGGCTCCGTCTCCAGCGGTGCTTCCGGGGGCGGCGCCCTCGTCTCCCCGCAGGGCGTGGTCGCCGTCGGCACCCTGCCCGCCGAGGACCCCGCCGCTGCGACGAGCGCGCTGCGCAGCCTCCCCGCCGACGGGCCGCTCACAGTCGTGATCCTCCACGAGGTGCGCGACCCCGGGAACGTCGGCACCTTGATCCGCACCGCGGACGCTGCGGGTGCCGACCTCGTGCTGCTGACCCGCACGAGTGCCGACCCGTACTCGCCGAAGGCCGTCCGCGCCGCCGTCGGCAGCCTCTTCCATCTCCCCGTGCTCGCGGGCGCCGAGGCCGAGGAGCTCCTCGCCGTCCTCGCTGAGCAGGGGATCACTGCGGCCGCGACCAGCGGTCATGCGAGCGACGAGCTCTTCACCGTCGAGCTGCCGCAGCGGATCGCCTGGATCCTCGGCAACGAGGCGCGCGGGCTGGACGAGGCGACCCTCGCCGCTGCGCCGCTGACCGTGCGGATCCCGCTGGCCGGGCACGCCGAATCGCTGAACGTGCACACCGCCGCGACCGTCTGCCTCTTCGAGACCCTCCGACGCCGGCAGGCGAGGGCATGAGCGGGTCTCCTTCCCTGCCCACACCGGAGTCCACCCCCGTGCCCACCGCATCCCGCCGCAGCGCGCTGCGGCCCCTGACGGCCCTCGCTGTCCCCGCTCTGCTGCTGCTCGCGGTCCTCGCGGCGCTCCTGGGCATGGCGGCGACCGGTGCCCTGCGACCTGCGACCCTCGTGCCGGCCTCGCCGCTGGTCACCTTCGGGCTGCCCGTGGTCCGTGTCCTCCACCACCTGGGCCTGCTGCTCACCATCGGGGCGGGCGGCACCGTCGTGCTGCTCATGCCCGGGCCCGGCCGCCGTGAGGTGACGACCCTCGACCCCGCCCGCCGCCGCGCCGTCCGGCTCGCCACTGCCGGAGCACTGCTGTGGACCCTCGCCGCCTTCGCGCAGGTCCCCCTCGGCAGCCTCGAGGCGACCGGTGCCGGAACCAGCCAGAACGTCTGGGACATCGCATTCTCCGGCGCGCTCGGTCGCCTGCAGCTCATGGTCGCCGTCTTCGCGGCGCTGAGCTTCCTCGCTTTCGCGCTCGCCCGCTCGACCGTGCTTGCCTGCTGGGGGCTCGCTTTCGCCGGGATCGGCACCGCCTCACTGGGCCTCGTGGGCCATGCCGGAGCGAGCCTCGACCACATCAACGCCGTCAACGCGATGTCGCTGCACCTCATCGGGGTGACCGTGTGGGCGGGCGGGCTGCTCGCGATCGCCCTGCTCGCCCCGCACCTGGAGGACTCGGTCCTCGCGACCGTGGTGCGTCGCTTCTCCCCATGGGCTCTCGCCTCCGTGCTCGCGATCGCGATCAGCGGGGCGATCAGCGCCTGGATCCGGCTGTCCGGGTGGGGCGACCTCGTCACCACCGGGTATGGCCGCGTCGTGCTCGCGAAGACGATCGGGCTCGTGCTCCTGGCCGGGTTCGGTGCGCTGCAGCGCCGCCACCTGGGGGACCGGCTGACGTTCCGTCATCTCGCCCTCACCGAGGGCGCTGTGATGGCGCTCGTGATCGGTGCGTCGATCGCGCTGGGCCGCTCGGCCCCGCCCGTTCCGCAGACGGTGCCGAAGGCGGGCGACCTGCGAGTGCTGTCCCTCGCCGGCTTCCCGGTGCCGGACCGCGAGTTCTCTCCCGCGGCCCTGTTCACCGTCTTCCAGCCGGACTGGATCTCTATCGTCATGGCGATCACGATGGCCGGGCTGTACCTCGCCGGGGTACGGTGCCTCACCAAGCGCGGCGATGCCTGGGAATGGAACCGCACGCTCGCGTTCCTCGCCGGCTGCCTCGCTTTCATCTGGGTGCTGAACGGCGGTGCGGCGGCGTGGGGCAAGTTCCGCTTCGATGCGCACATGGTCCAGCACATGGCGATGATGAT